>CAZIVT010000001.1:0-83701 GCA_964543075.1 uncultured Candidatus Saccharibacteria bacterium
AAGGAGAGATTATTAACTTAACTCAGGTGTTCGGATTCGGGGGTGTGGGTAGGTTATACTATGTGGTATAATTTTAACATGGAATATGAGTCCATCAAAACGGCAGAGGAATACATAAATCTTGTAAAAAGGTATTCCTGGCTGGTCGATTCTGAATTAGAAAAAGTGGAGAAAACCATAGCCAAAAACGTAAAAGCTGTGGAAATTCAGTCATTGCCAAAACTTATTTCTCTGGTAAATGTCATTGGCTATCTAAGAGGACAGGATGGGGCTTTTTTGGAAGCAAGACCAGATAATGTCGCCAATTTTCAAAAAGAATTGTACGCCAATGAGGACGCCTTTGAACATCGATTGGATAAGATTATCGGAATAATTTCTACAGATCCTGATCATGCAGAAAAATATAGGTCGATCCTTGAACAATATTATGTTAGGGCACGTACAAAAAAATAATCTAACCAAAATGACTATGGAAAATTTCGGAGAAATTCAAATAAGACCACCTGTCACAGAAAAGGAGGAAATTGCCTATGAAAAGCGGGAACGGAAGACTGAAGAAAGACGGGAATCAGACTGGGTGCGCGACGTAGAATCTGCGGGATCTTTCTTGTCCAGAGTGACAAAAGATGGAGTTCCGTATTCAGAGACTATAGCACTGGATTCCGAGGGGAACATAGATCGCAATACGTTTATGGATAATGCGGGGCGTACGTTGCTTGAGAGCGCTAAAAGTGTAGACATAAGCAAGGATGGTTTAGAGAAGCTTCTCGACGGCATACGGGAAAAATATAAAAATCTTGATTTGTCCTTAGAGCAAGATGAAAATAAAATTGTTCTATCAGTGGAAAATAAAGTGAAGAAAGGTATTTTCGCGCAATGGACAAGTCAAGGAGTGCAACAATGGCAGGAAGCAAGGCGCATCGTACATGTGAGCGATGATGGTCAGTATGCATTTTTTGATGGAAGCATGACTGGCGTCCCTGTAGAACAACTAGAAATAGCTGGATAGGTTATTGTTTCCTCGAAACATTCTTACCATCAAACCCAAGTCCGTATCCAAGATAGGTTTTTTCTCCACTTCGAAGTTTCTTCTGTCTCTCTAAAAATGTCTCATATGATCCAAGTCGTGTTGGTGGTGGAGCGGCCTCACCTCTATCAGGCAATGCTTCCGCAAAGGAATCAAAGACCTTCTTCCACTCCTCAAGAGTCATGTGCGGATTTTCGGGGATAAATGCAATAGTCAGTCTATCCTTAAAGATTTTTACCTCGGCACGAACATGATCTTTTTCCAAAAGGTTTTTGACCTGCTCTTCCTCAAATACTGTTTTCAGCGCGTCAGGATCATGCACATTCTCTTCGAGATTAAAATCAAGGAATTGTGAACCATCAGCGAGATCGTCAAAACCCGATTGGAAGGTATCATAACCCTTCTTTCGCAGGATAAACACAGCGTCACTTACTTGTGGCTCCAATTCCTCGCGGTATACTCCAGCATTAGCCTCGTCTTCCGATGCTAAAAGGTTCCGCATCAAACGCTTCTCCATTCTTGCAGGCTGGCTTTCAATTTTTTCTTTCGTCCGCAAGGTATGATTCCACGCATAGCTTGATGCGAGTTTTTCGTTTATAAAGATATTTTTACCTCGCACCCAATCATCGAAAGAGTCAGTAAAGAATGTCGGGTATACCTTCGATGTATCTATTGCGTCCTGATCTTGAGACAGTGCCTTCGTGTATGCGGCAAGCTCAAGATAATCTTTTCCGTTCGATCCGTTCTCGATCATTTTTTGCATATACATATCTACAAGCTTGTCCGGATCGAGTTCATCAGATGATTCACGCTCGCGTTCAGCATTCAAATGACTGACGATCGAATTTCGTAATTGACTGCGTAATTTGGCGACAGACGAAGCGATCATCTCACGGGCTTCGGTGAGTTTTGTCTGATTAATTTTTGTTCTCTCCCAATCAGTGGCCGTCAGAGACATCACGGTCTTATCCTCCATGGCGACATCCGCAATCATGTCCTTTATTTTCCATGTACGATTGAGGCCAATAGACGAAAATTTCTGTTCCAGCTTTCGCATTTTTTCTTCGGCCTGTTTCAGCATATCCTGTTTATCAGCCTCAGTAAGAGCGCTCTCGTGGATAGCTCGCATATCACGTTCAGTCCAACGGATTCCTTGAACTTTTTCCATGACGATAAGATGTTTGTCATCCTGCTCCGCTTTGGCAACTGGTCTCGGCGCAGGCAATGCGAATTCCTGGGCAATCTCCATGATCTTGTATTCATAGAATGGATCGCCTGATTTTCCAACTTGCGATTTTTCTACGTTGACACGCTTTCCGACAGTCTCCAACGCTTCTCCGTCCGCCTTTGTCCACACAGGCAAATCTTTGACGGCAGTCGGGTCTTCTTTGATTTCGCCATTTTCATTACGTCGGATTTCTCCCGATTTGATGTTGACTCCTTCGCGCTCGAAATATCCAAGAGGATCGTTTTTGAATTCCTCCGGTACAAAATCCACATATCGATCCTCAACTTCGATTTTTGGTCGAGGCGTCTGCTCAAAATTGGTTGTAGGGTTTTCGAAACTCATATTCCCGTTGAATTAACTATCTGAACGAAAGCTTCTGCCTTCTCCGGCGTTACCGCCTGAAAAAACTGTGTCATGCCGTTATCCATGTCCGTATCAGCCACATAGTGATTTCGGGCGTATTCGAGGTGCTCCGCAGTAAATAGCTCCTCGCCTTTCATGCCAAAATAATTCTTAAGCTGGGACATTCTCTCTGCCAGTTCCGTAGGCGACTTGAGGTAATCGAAGAACATTTCACGTATTTCCTCAGTGGTTTTATCCTGCTCTTCGGGAGGCAAAGCCTTCTTGAAAATAGCGCTCTCGGGATCACCATACGGAACGATGTCGAAATCAAATCCCTTATGAAAATACTCCTCGAAAAATTCACCTATGTAAGGGCGCATCTCATGGCCTTTCTCGTGAGCCTCAATGATACTCATTTGCTTTGGCGTAAACGGCTTGCCCGACCATGGTGCGACCGCTCCGACGATCATCCGTTCCTGCGTAGGCAAATGATGAGGCGCGTTATTAAACTCTATCTCGGTGGATGACTCGATCTTTTTCAAAGTATCTTCATACTGCTTTTCGACCTCCTCTCGGGTGAGCGGAACGAAAGGCTTACGCTCTTTGATTTTCGGTTCACCTCTGCCATCGAATACTACATTGCCGTCATTATCAGTCTCAAGCGATTCTACAAAAGTCCCTACCCGTGATTGTTCCTCTTGGAACAGAAGATCTATAATCTGCTTTCTTATCTTTTCGTTATGCAAGCGATCAAAAAGCAACTCGGTGGCATTTCCTTCATGATTTGCTTCGGTTTCGATATTTGATTGATGCGGGAATTTTTCCATATCATTTCTTTTCAGCTTCGGCTTTTATCTTATCGATAAACAAATCCTTAACCCTGATTTCTTTCTCATTATCGAGAGCCTTATATTCATCAGGATGCACAAAGATATCGACCAGAATATCGACATACTCTTTTTTGATTTCCCAAAATTTTTCAATGACGTCCTCCAATTCTTTTTTGCTCAGAGATTCGGACATCTTGATAAGAGAAATCCGCCCGTCCTTAGCTAATATTTTCTTTGCCTGTTCCTTCGTGACAACCTCGTTCAAGGCAGTAATCATTAGCGTTGCATCAGCTTTTGATTCTCTGACCAGAGTTTTTAACGTGTCATATGATGGATGATCTCGCGGTATTTTTTCCATTTCCATAGTTATGAATCCGGCACGGAATTCTCCAATGCGAGTATGTTCGGCATTCCAGCCGTGTCGCTGGTACAAAATATCTTCAATCTGCGAAGCGATGAGTCCTGGATTTATATTAAAAGTTTCATATCTTCCGTCTTTCTGCATAGCTTTCTCTACCACGGCTAAAAATTCCTCTTTTGACTTATGTCTTTCCAGAAGCTGGTAGAGTAATCTTGCGGTCCTACCATTTCCATCGAGAAAAAGATGGACTGCATTTATAACAGCTGGAATCAAATATTTTTCATCACCAGTTTCAACTTCTTCTACGGAGTCATATGCTTTTTCAAGTAGACTTTCCTTATCCTCATGTCGAGGCGGTTTATAGGTGTCCACCCATCCTTCTACATGCACTTGGCTACCATCAAAAGATCTTTGGCTAATAGGTATGTCACGGATAATGCCGTTGAGACGGACAAGCAAATCCTTGAATTCATCGAAGCTTATTTTATCCTCTCTGCCATCTAGCAAGTCCGCAATTTTTTCATAGGCTTTGGTTTTATCTAAAAAAGAAACGACTTTCTCGGACGTTTCGGCTCTAGCTTTTTCTTCGGTCTTTTCACTGTTTTCATTCAGGAGAATCTTTTCCATAATTTTATTATCCTTTCATCGAAGAATACTTCTTCATTATCTCATCCTCGACCAATGTCCTCTCCTTACCATGAGTAAGATACGAAAGTTCTTTGATTTGCTCGACAATGGCTTTATTTCCCTGCGGTGGCGGCAACGTCTCGATATTGAATGGCTTCACCGGTCGCCCGTTAGCGAGCATTTTGAGATACGCATTCCTGTTATCAATCGACATGATATCCTTGGCCGAGAATACGGGGGCAAACTGCTTCTCGAGATACTCGGCGTCCTCAGCGCCCACACGGAATGCGGCAATTGAGCCAACGTTGCCGAACACTGAATCACGGATACCTTCTTCCAATTGAGCGATGAATTGATGGGCCACGGCGAGCGAAAGCTTGTATTTGCGTGCCTCGGATAGAATGGTTGAGATTGAATTAGTCGTGACATTCTGGAACTCATCGATATAGAGATAGAACGGCGGAAGATTCTGGCCGAGCGAATCGACGCGCGACAATGCGGCCATGAGGATCTTGCCGACGAGTATGAGACCGATGAGGTTTGCATTTATGTCGCCCAGACGACCCTTGGAAAGATTAACCAGGAGGATTTTCTTCGTATCCATAATCTCTCGGAAATTGATACTCGAATTTTCTTGGGCAATTATCGGGCGCATGATGTCGTTCGAGAGGAACACATCAAATTTGCTCGTGATGTAGGGTACGATATTAGCAAGCGATGCTTCGCCTCCGGCTTTTTCGGCAACCTCCCTCCAGAATTGGATGACGATGGGATTCTTGCACTTCGCAAGTTTACCTTCACGATAAGTCTTATTGGAAAGAACTCGGGATACATCAAGGAGCGTATTGCCTGATTCGGGATCTTCCATGACAAGAAGCACGGCATTTCTGAAGTACTGTTCGAACATCGGACCGCCGGCTGTCTTCATATCAAAGAGCTTGTTAAAAATTGACAGAAGCTCATTGACCACGAACGTCTTTTGTTCGGGGAAACGTCTGTCATATTCGAGCATATTGAGTGCCATTGGCCGAGCTGTGTATGACGGATCGAAATAGATCACGTCTTCATATCGGTGCTTCGGAATGAGAGCGAGAATATCCTGCACATCAGAGCCGTGCGGATCGATCATGCAGACGCCTTCGCCATTCGCTATGTCTTGGGCAATCATATTTTTCAAAAGGGTGGTCTTTCCGGTACCCGTCTGTCCGATAACATAGAAATGGCGGAGGCGGTCTTCTGGAGTCATGAACACCTTAGTTTCAACGCCACGATCGCGGTTGATGCCGAGAATGACGCCTTCCTTGGCAAGCTCAAGCGGCGCAGGGGCGCTTCCAGCCTTTGCCACCTTGAGGTGAGGCGATGATTTCATGACAGTCGCCGGGAAATGGATGAGTGAGGTCAATTCCTTGAGATTGGCGAGGATGCGGTGTTTATCATCGGCAAGACGGAAGGAGAAATCATAGAGAAGTCCCTTGAGATCTCCCTTTTTCACTCGCTCAAATGCAAGCTTGTTTCCATGAGTGTTTTCAAACTGGTTGAACGATGACTCGATGTCTCCGAGAATCTGATTGGCCACAATTTCATTTTCAGCCGAAGCTATGATGCGAAGATTGACCGCCACCGTCGGCGAACTCATCTTCTGCTTGATTTGCTCAACACTGATTTCATCGACATTCTGCGCAGCTTCTTTTTTCTTCGCCTCGGCCTTTTCCTTGTCCTCTTTTGACTGGGCAAGCGATGAAATGCCCCTGAACAATCCGTCAACATGCTTTAGGAAACCTTCGTCATGTTTGGCAATAGCCTCTGATATTTTTTCACCCTTCATGATTTCATCGAGCGTTTTCTTATATCGCTTGGTATGGCTATCGCCCTGCGGCTTAACGACAATCTGAATCGAAGCACCTTCTCCGTGCGTTTTAATCTTTGAGAAACTGTTGAGAATACTATTAAGTGGATCATGATCGAACTGGTCATAAGTCTTGAGCGGCCAAATCGAGTTCTTGGCATATCGGGCATACGAAGCGACTGTCGCCCCCTTTTCATTGAAAATATTGTAGTCATCCTTTTTCTCCACGATCTTAGCGTCATGAAAAATGGCGAGCATCTGCTTTTCAAAGAGACTCTTCTTGGCGTCGTGAACGGCGATATTGAATGAGAAGTCGTCGTTGTGATTTGCCACTGCAAGCTCGATCGTAAAATATCCGGTGCCGGTCGGATCATCAACCGACATCATGCCGGAGTAGAATTGCTCCATCGATGATATTACTTCCTTGAGCGCTTTTTCCTTTCCCTCGTCGGTCTTTTCGGGCAGAGTGATCTCAAAGAGGGTCATGTGAAGGGCCTTGAATTCGGGAGCTTTCTCATTCATTCCTTGAAGCGGGAATCCTGCCTTGAGATATTGAACAAGAAAACGTTCGAAGTCATCTTGGACATGCGGATCGTTCATGCGCTCGACGATGCCAAGAGCATTCTTGATACCGTGGGTCTGCATGATGCCGAGAAGCTCGGCTATCTTATCGTCGTGTTCCTCGGGAGTAAGCTCAAGAACAATGGCCTCCTGATTCTCCTTCGGCATAACATAGTCTTTATGGAGCACCTGATGATGCGGTGCGTTTTTGTATTCCTCGATCGTTTCCTTAGCTATTTTTTCCGGATGGACTTCCGGCGTTTCTGGCTTCTCACGCCTCATGGCGGCGACTTCCTGTTCTTTGGCCGCCAGACGCTCGCGCAGGAAGGCAAGCTCTTGTTCCGGTGTCTTTAGATGCGTTGCTTCAAATGATGGCGCAAATGTTTCCATGGCTCAAATTATACCATAACTGGAGCCATTTCTCGTAATCGAGTTACCGACAGGTCTCGAAAATATGCCTGATAGGCTATCTCATTTCGGCTGGAGAGCGCCCCTTGAGAATTTTATGCGGAAAATAATTCCATGCATCCGTGACAAGTTCCAGAACATTGCTCAGATTCACGGGATCGCCGTCGTCAAACATAGTCACGATTTTCTGTATATCGTCAGTATCTTCCTCCTCATATATCGCAGCTTTGATATCTTCCACGGTAAAATCGCTTCCTGTCTGCTCGAGCATGAGGGCAAGCTCTTGCTCAATCTCCTTACGCCGTTCAATGATATTTTCTGTGGATTTGGAATTCATAAAAATTTTCGCTAGCGGCTGCGCCGCACATACAAAGAGTCAAAGGATCAAAGAAACAAAGTGTCAGAAAGTTATGAAGTGACTAAGTTTCTAAGATTCAGACTTGCGGAGACGGAATACGAACTTGCTGCCCGGATCCCACGTGTTGCCGGGTACCGCCCAATCGTTGTGGAGCCACAGACCGTCGTCGCTGCGGTCCAGGTTGAAGACGAACGGGCGGCCGTCGGAGTCGGAAATAGGCTTCATGCCGATGTGGAAATACTCTCCCAGAGGCTGATTGCGGTATTTGAGACGGTAATTGGGACCAGTGTCCGGTGGGCAGAGTTCAAGGCCAAGCTCTTCCGCTCGCTCGAATATTTGGGTGGTAGTCGCGCTTGTCTTGAGACCCAGATCACCAACAGTGAGGCGGATGAGTGTCATCTCCTCGGGGTTCTTTGTTGGAATGAATTCAGCTTTATTCAAGAGCATGCTTCGAGCATAGCTGGAAAGATTGATACTCGCAGCTTCGATTTCGGAGATGAGCTGTTCTGCCGATTTGCCTCCAACCTCCACATTTTCTCTCCTGATTTTCTTTTCGGGGAACGAAGTATATACGTGTTCCAAAGTCGCCGGAAGTTTTTGGAAAACACCGGGTTCAAGCTGCCCGACATATGCTTTGGTATTTTCGGTTATCTCGCTCGGAACATGGGCTATCTGTTCTTTCGCGCACTCGAAAATCGTAAGCATGTCCTCTTCCGTGTTGCGGCCTGCACGAAGCTCTTCAATACGGGGATCTTTTTCGTACCCGAAACCCTCGATCGTGGAGTTTATTTCATAGAGGAATGTGAGGTCTTCTTTGGTGAAAGGCTCGTCTTTTTCATGCTTGCTTTCGAGAGCGGTGAGGAGGCGCATATCCTCGCTTTTCTTGCGATAAGCATCGGCTTCCACGCCGAATTCGCCGAGCTTCTCGTCCAAGACTTCCTGCATGAGCGGTTCTACGCCCTGATGCGGCAGAATGCCGCGCACTTCGCCGATTCGATCTTTGCCTTCCATGCGTATAGCAAGGCGTGGTTGAGTCGGCTCACCACTTGAATCGTTCGTATAGTAGACATAAAAGTCGCCGGACTCGATCTGAGTTTCGGCCGTTGATTTTCCGGCAGTGCACCAGCCGGTTCCTTTGCCTTCGAGAGACTCAAATAGTTTTTGTGAAGCTTCGTTGTCTCCTTGTTCATATTTTACCCACTGTCCCTGAATCTCCTCGCGGTTCTCCATCGAGGCTGCCAGAGATTTTGAAATGAGTTCTGCATAGAGCGTCGGGAATTTCTTGTCGAATTCTCTACGAGCCTCGGAATCCTTGTTATCGTCCTTAACTCTTTCATAGAGATCGGCGATCTGGGCCAAGGGCTCACGGTAGATATCCGGAAAAGGTGCTACCGTGGAATCGGTGCGCTTCTTAAACTCGCCGCGTTCCTTGTCGAACTGGGAAAGTTTGATGATTTGATTCCAGGCATAGTACTTGAACCATGTCGGATATACCGCATCCGGCGAAGTGAGATATTCCATCCATGCGTCGAGAGAGTGTCGCTGATCTTCGATTGCCGTCTCCATCATCTGCTCGCGCACATCGGCCGGAATTTCTTCTATATGCTGACCACGCTCACGGGCGATGCGCTTCTGAAGCTCGAAGTACGAATCGGGAAAATTCTCCTTCTTGATGATGAGCTTGTCGTATATCTTGTCGCGGAACATTTCGAGATTTCGCTCCCGCTTGTCTTCGTCGGGATTGAGGAAGATGTTTTCCAGTCGATCCATGTAAGCCTCGATGCGCTCGGTGGGATTATTCGGGATTTTTTCTCCTTCGAGACGCTCTTTCTTCTCTACGGCAGACTGCACTTCAGGGGAAGTCTGGAGCTCGGGATTTTTCATGTGAAGCGGAAACTTTTCCATGGGCAAATTGTAGCAAAAATCGCATATTTTGGCTATAATTTTGCCGAATCGGTTGCATTGAACGGCTCCGGCTTTTCAAGACCCTTTCGGCTCATGCGGATTGAGAGTTCGTCCGGCTCCGGCTTGACGGAGAGGATTCGCATGGAAGTCAAAATAAAGAAAATACTTGGTGCGGCGCGTTCGCTGATTCTCGATCACGCATACAATTCAGTCCGGTCTTTTGCCCACTGAACTTCAGGAAGCATCAGATGGACGGTGGCATGGATGACGCGTCGCACGAACCGACTCCGACGGCAACCCGAACGTCTTCAACCTGAACCGCAACGACGACGGTCTGTGGCTCAACAACGATTGGGCGAAACCCGACAACACGTGGAATCCGGACAACAAGTTCGTATTCCGTCTCCGAAACTGTTTTCTTTTTCCGCGATCCAGTAACATGTTACTAGTTACTAGCGGTCGCGGTTTTTCTTGTCCGGATTTTCAAGGCCTTTCTTCCATCCGTAAAACATCTTACCTGACTCCTCAAGCTTCCGCGCCACATCTTCACACTGTTTGTTGGTGACAAGCTTGCCCTCCCAAGCTACGGCGACCAGAAACTTGAGCGTGTCGAGGACAAAAATGCATTCGGCGATCTTTTCCGCTTTCTTTTCTTTTTCGGTAAAATACGCCACATAGGACAGCTCGAGCAAATCGAGAAATTTATTTTCTATCCGAGCTCCGATGGTATATCGAGCGCCTTTGGAAATATGCGGAACAATATTAACCCACAACAAATATCCCTCTTTGACTCGCTGGAGAATCGAGGCGTTATCGAGAGAGAGAGAGAGAGAGAGAGTAGAATGCGGCCGCGTCATATCTACCATAATATCATCTCCGTTGATAACTTGCTCTCGGCGTGGCGCGAGTTTCTGAAAAATAAGCGCGGCCGCAAAGATGTTAAGGAATTTTCGCTACGTCTCATGGACAACATCCTTGCTCTTAATAGCGATCTTGTAGATAAAACATACCGGCATGGCGGTTATACTGCGTTTCGGATCAACGACCCGAAGCCGCGCGACATTCACAAGGCGACAGTGCGCGATCGGCTCCTGCATCACGCTATGTATCGAATCCTGTATCCATATTTTGATCCGAAATTCATTTTTGATTCATATTCCTGTCGTCGCGTCAAAGGCACGCATCGGGCACTGAACCGTTTTCGCGACCATGCACGCTCGGTCTCCCGTAACAACACACGCACGATTTGGATTTTGAAATGCGACATACGAAAATTTTTCGCCAATATAGATCATGAAATTCTGGGCAAGATTTTGAAAAAATATATTAGAAGTGGCAATACGATCTTACTTCTAAGCAAGGTCGTCAGGAGTTTCCATATTGAGGGCAGGCCAGGCGTCGGTCTGCCGCTTGGCAATCTCACGAGCCAGCTTTTGGTGAACGTATACATGAACGAATTTGATCACTTTCTCAAGCGCGAATTGAAGGTCGAACATTGCGTCAGATATGCAGACGATTTTGTCATATTGCACGAGAATAGGAAGCATCTGGAAAATTTGCTTCCTCTGATTTCCGAATTTCTTGAGACCCGATTGAAACTGTCTCTACATCCCGATAAGGTATTCATAAAGACGTGGTCGTCCGGCGTTGATTTTCTCGGATGGGTACATTTTCCACATCATCGTGTGCCGCGCACTTCGACCAAAAGACGAATGTTTAGAAATCTCGAAGCAAATTCAAAAGAAGAATCTCTTTCATCATATCGTGGACTTTTGAAGCATGGCGATACATACAAATTGAGGAAGATGTTGGATAGATATAATCGACATTAAGAGGTCTAGACATCCTCGGTGATCAGCGTCATCCATTAGGGTGTGATAAAGGATGATGATATTGAAGCGATCATAGATGCGAGCAAGCATTTCAAATACCACGAGCCGACAGGTTCTACTCCCTTTAACCGTATCTCCAAATTGCCCGAATCCAAGAAGGATTTGAAGATGGCAATCAAGGAGCGCATCCGACTGCTCGTTGCCTCATACATCTCGCTCGCTTCCTTTATTGATGACGACCTCGTCGATTTTCTCGAGAGTGATGAAGTGCAGGTGCGTAAAGGTAAGGTGATACGGATATATAACAGAGTATTCAAAGATTTTGAGAAACTAAGAAAGGAAATTCAAAATTTTAACCCATTCGAGCCATGAAAAAATTTATTTTGAGCACGGTTTGGGAGAAAAGTTACCAACTCTGAAGGGTCGAGGGACGCCCTAGACTTCCTAGAGGGGTTGCGTCATTCCTTGTGTTTGTAAGGAATTAACAGCAAATAACACAAAAAATCATGCAACAAATACAAGCGCCTGGAGGAGTGACGGCCAAACCAGCAAGCCCCGTAAAGGTAAAATACTGCCTGTATGCCAGAAAAAGCACCGAATCCGAGGAACGCCAAGTCCTTTCAATCGACAGCCAGATAAGCGAGATGTTGAAACTGGCTGAAAGAGAAGGTCTTGAGATAGTATCCATGAAACGAGAGAGTCATTCTGCCAAAGAGACAGGACAACGACCTATTTTTAACGAGATCGTCGATGAGATAAAGGCAAAAAAGTTCAATGGAATACTGACATGGGCACCGGATCGTATTAGTCGTAATGCAGGCGATCTCGGCAAAGTCATCGATCTCATGGATGCCAATATCCTTCAGGACATTCGCACGTACGGTCAAAGATTCACGAATAGTCCGAATGACAAGTTTATGCTTATGATCCTCTGCTCACAAGCAAAACTGGAGAACGACAACCGAGGTATCAACGTAAAGCGAGGACTTCGAACACGAGTCGAGATGGGACTCTGGCCTGGAATGGCACCCTTGGGATATCTCAATCAGAAGCTCATGGACAAGAAATGCCAACTGGCGATCGATCCAGCGAGAGCGCCAGTCATAAAGAAAATATTCGAGAAGGTGGCATACGAGCAGTGGAGTGGAAGGAAGGTATACAACTGGCTTAGGTTCGAGCTCAACTTCCATACGAGGGGTAATAGACCGCTTACGTTAAGTGGCGTATACAAAATCCTGGACAACCCCATATATTACGGCCCCTTCGAATTCCCAAAGAAAAGCGGCAACTGGTATCAAGGCAAGCATACACCCATAGTGGATCAGGAATTGTTCGAGAAAGCACAAGCTCACCTGAAGCGTGACCAAATTGTAAGAGAAACCAAGGAATTCTCCTTCACCAAGCTCTTCACCTGCGGATATTGTGGATCGGGTATATCCGCCGAGGAGAAGTGGAAACAGCTCAAGGCAGGCGGATCAAACAGATACATATACTACTCCTGCTCCAGAGCAAAGGATAGAAATTGTAAGAACAAATACATACGTGAAGAAGATCTGATTACGGAGCTTCTCAAAATATTGGACAAGGTAAATCTGAATGAGCTCGGTATGCGGCAGAGATTGGAGGATGAAATTGCGAGATTCAATATCTTCCAGAGATCAGTCCTTGGCACCAAAGACAAAGTTGAGGCAAGAAGCGATACTGATATCAGAAACTATGCGAAGTATATTCTCAAGGAAGGAACAGCGAATGAGAAGCGGGAGTTACTGGCGAATCTCAGAAGCAGGATCATATATAAGGACAAGACACTCACACTCGTAGAAGAATGATCGATAACAAAAAAACAGCGATAGTTCTGCTTTTTTGTTCAGCGTAATGAGGCTTGAAGGTCGCACTTCACTCCAAATCAATAAGGACACACCGATACTAAATTGTCAAGGCGGAGAGGAAGGGATTCGAACCCTTGATGCCCTTTCGGACATACGGCCTTTCCAGGGCCGCCCATTCGACCGCTCTGGCACCTCTCCAAGTCAATTCAAAATGAAAAATCTACCGCACAACCACTCATTTGTAGCATATTATACGAAACGACGCATCTGCACCACCTCGCTTAGGTAACTGATGGGCACTATTCCGAAATTTTCAATTCTCAATTTTGAATTTTCAATTTTGCCTACCATCTCCCGCTCGCACCGCCGCCCCCTGACATGCCGCCTCCGAACCCGCCGAAGCCTCCGCCTCCGAAACCACCTCCCCTGCCACCACCCAGGAAGATCGGCCAGAAACCGCCATGACCTCCTCCAGAGCCAGGTGGGCGCCTGGATACGACATAGTCGAACAGGAGACCGAGCAGAGTCAGGAGGACGGTCGCGGATATGCCGATCGCTAGAGAACTCGCGATCAGCCCGATGATGGCGCCTATAACGGCCCCTATGACACCGCCCAGCCACCACGACTTGGTCTTACCAAGCAGACGAGCCATGATATTGAAGACGACGATGATCAGGAAAAATATGCCTCCCGACCATTCGCCACTATTAGAGCTCTGGGAAGATGGAGCTGAATACTGCGCCGCTTCCGGAGAACCGGAGATGGTGGCACTGAGAGCGTCCACAGCCGAAGAGATACCTTGTCCATATTCGCCTGCCTGAAAAGCGGGCGTGAGCACCTGTCTGATGATATTCCCCGACTGGATGTCCGTCACGGCTCCCTCGAGACCGTAGCCGACTTCGATGCGCATCTGGCGATCATCGACGGCCACCAGGAGCAAGAGACCTGTATCGCGATCAGCCGAGCCGATGCCCCATTCTCGGAAGAGCTTTTCGGCATACGTCTCGATGGTCTCATCATCACCGATCGTCCTCACGGTGACCACGGCGACCTGAGCTCCCGTGGACTGTTCGATGGCCACGAGCTTGCCGTCGATCATAGCCTTCTCTTCAGCATTCAGAATGCCGGCAAAATCATTGACATGCCCTGTAGGACGACCAGGGCTCGTGTAGGCAAAAGCTTCGGGACTAGAAAGGAAGAGAGAAAAAGGAAGAAGGAAGGAAAAAGCTATAGTGGTGATATACTTCATACAGGAAAATACGAAATCTTAGGCACGAAATCCGAAACAGGCACAAAACAACCGTGTGATTTTTTCGAATTTCGAAATTCGAAATTCGTGCTTCGGATTTTATGCCTTATATCAACTCCACCTTGGGTGCATTCTTCGCTCCCGTCTGGGCCTCGAAATACTCGATCTGATCGAAGCCGAACATAGAAGCAAAGACATTTCGCGGGAAGCGCTTGATGGACGTGTTGTAGGCACGCACAGAATCATTGAAGCGGGTACGTTCTACACTAATCCTGTTCTCGGCACCCTCGAGCTGAGTCATGAGATCGCGAACCGTATCAGTCGAGCGGAGCGTCGGATAGTTCTCTATGACCGCCAAGAGGCGTCCGAGAGCAGTCTCGACCTGTCCGGCAGCAACGGCCTTTTCTGAAACTCCTTGTGCTCCAGCATAGCGAGTACGAGCCTCGGCGATAGCAGAAAACACCTCCTGCTCTTGATTCATGGCTCCCTTGACTGACTCCACGAGGTTGGGGATCAGGTCAAAGCGACGCTGATACTGGGTCTCTACCTGCTGCCACTGAGCGGTCGCCGCCTCATTCATGGTCACAAGGCTGTTGTACGATGACCAGCCATAGAGTGCTAGTATGGCAATGAGCAGTATGATGACGATGAGGATCTTTTTCATGATTTGTATATGTTCTTTAGTTCTCGATCCCGCACAAGAGCGGAATCGATTCGCCCGCCTTCGCCTAGTAGGCTCCGACGGGCAAACAACTCATAATTCTTAATTTGCCTTGGGTGCCTGTGTCTCATCTTTACCTTGAGGACCTACGACAAAAGCGAAGCTCTTGACCATTTCTATGAAGTCAGTATCAGCAGAATTGACGATGGCTTTGTTGTTATTCTGAGCTTGGATGATGTTCGAACCTGTGAGACCCTTACTTGCCGGATCAAGTGTGATAGACGAGAACGTGAAGAAGTAGCAGAGGCTGTCCTTCTGGAGAGAATACATGCGGTTGAAATAGTTGCGTCCCTGGATGGTATTGGACATGGAGATCGTATTCATAGTCTCTGCGCCCACCTGCAGGCTCCCACGATCCTTGACCGTGGTCACTGGCGGGAATTGGCACTTGCCGGAAAAGACGTTGATATCCGCCTGAAGCTTGCCCAAAGTCGAAACCTGATCCTTGTCGATGGGCACGAGGAACGTCACACCCAAATCAGCCTCTGCCTTCTCCCATCCAGTAGGATACTGGACAGAGAAACCGAGCTCGGCATTTTGGTATTCAGATAGCTGACTAGATATCTTGGTGGTCTCGCTGACCTTTACTGGCTCATCACCATCTTCAGAATCTCTGTTGGATCCTGGAAAATCGACGTTGTTCTTGACATACGTGACACCGAGGACGATGAGTACGATCACGATAACTATGAGTATGAGTTTTTTCATATGAGTAAACTGCCTTTTGGCTTGTAGTTAGGGCATTATAACACGTCATATCTGTGTGTATATCTTGACATGTATACAATATTATATCATAAAACCCGCCATTCGAAGCAGGTTTATGATGGTCATACCCAATATCAGATCCTCTAATAACCCATATCAGATGCGGGGGCAGGCTTCTTGTCCTCTGGCTCGTTGGCTATGGCGACCTCTGTAGTGAGGAGGATGGCCGCCGCAGAACAGGAGTTCTGGACCCCTAGACGCGTGACTTTGACTGGGTCGACGATGCCTGCGGAGATCATATCCACGACTATCCCGTCATTGAGCGCATCGTAGCCGAGATTTCCCTTGCCCGAACGGACCTTGTCGACGATGACAGAACCATCTTCCTTGCCGGCGTTGACCGCGATCTGTCGGAGCGGAGCCTCGAGCGCCTTGATCACGATAGAACCACCGATGCGCGCCTCAGTAGAGAGCTTGTCGGCCTCTGTGAGCCATCCAGCGAGCTTGTGAGCGACTTTGACCAGTGCTACACCTCCACCAGCGACGATGCCCTCTTCGATGGCGGCCTTGGTGGCATTGACCGCGTCTTCGATCTTGAGCTTCAGGTACCTCATCTCCGTCTCCGTCGCCGCACCGACACGGATGACAGCCACACCGCCTGAGAGCTTGGCGATACGCTCGTCGAGCTTCTCTCGATCATACGATGACTCGATCGTCTCGCGCTGAGATTTGAGCTGAGATATGCGTTCTTCTATATCTGCCTTCTTGCCTTTGCCGCCGATGATGATGGTCTTGTCCTTGGTCGATACGACCTTGCGCGCCTTGCCGAGCATAGATATATCCGCCTTTTCGAAGGATATGCCGACTTCGTCGGAGATGACAGTCGCCCCAGCAGTGACAGCTATATCCTGAAGCATGTCTTTTTTCTTGTCTCCATATCCGGGCGCTTTGATGGCCAGTACGTTGAAGGTGCCTCGGATCTTGTTGAGCACGAATGTCGTCAGTGCTTCCCCATCGACATCTTCGGCGATGATGACGAGGTCTTTCTTGCCGGCATGAGCCAGCTGTTCCAGGAGCGGGAGGACCTCCTTGATAGCAGAGATCTTCCTGTCAGTGATCAGGATGGCAGGATCCTTGAACTCGGCCTCCATCCGGTCTGGATTGGTCATCATGTACGCAGAAATATAGCCTTTATCAAACTGGATACCCTCCACTATCTCTGATCCGAGCTCCATCGACTGAGACTCCTCGACAGTGACCACGCCGTCCGGACCGACCTGCTTGATGGTATCAGCGATGATCGTCCCCAACTCTTCTGACTCGGCAGATATCGTGGCGACCTGGCGGATCTCTGCGTCTTCCTTGATGGGTTTGGCGATCTTCTTGAGCTCATCGATCGCGCGCTCCGCGGCCGCCTCTATGCCCTGCTTGATGCCCATAGCACTCACCCCCATAGTGGTGTGCTTGAGGCCCTCGGTGACCAACGCGCGAGTCAGTATAGTGGCCGTAGTGGTTCCATCTCCGGCGCCATCATTGGTCTTGGTGGCGACCTCCTTGACTATCTCTGCACCCATGTTTTCGAACGGATCTTTGAGGACGATCTCTTTGGCGATGGAGACGCCATCATTGGTGATCGTGGGAGCGCCATAGCCCTTGTCGAAGACGACATTCCTGCCGCGCGGACCGATAGTGATCTCGACCGCATCGGCGACCGCATCTATGCCGCGCTTGAGGGCTTTGCGAGCGTCTTCGTTGTACAGGATCTTTTTGGACATAATGGTTGAAGAAGATCTAAACCCTAAACTCTAAGCTTTAAAAATCAAAGTCTATTTTTGGCATTTGGATTTTGATATTTGGGCTTCTTTAGGATTTAGAACTTAGGATTTAGGATTTTTACTTTATAATCGCTAGTATCTCGCTCTCTCTCACGATGTAGTACTCTTCTCCGTCGACTCCTATCTTGTCTCCCCACTGAAATACGACGGTATCGCCAACCTCGACAGATAGTTCGATGAGCGCGCCGTCTTCGATCCTACCAGGACCGACGGCGACGACCGTGCCGCGCTTGCCGTCTTTGTTCTTGTCGGCACCCGATGGCAGGATGATGCCTGATGATGTCTTCTCCTCTCCACCGACAAGATGCTCCTGTATGAGGACCCTGTCAGCAAGGGGCTTGATCTTGTTTGATACATCCCTGTTTGCTTTGTGCTTCATATGAAATTGAGCAATTTATAGAATATCACTGATAAATAGACCCTCCAGAGATCAATCTGGGTCTAGAAATGCCTTCGTCATCTGAAGGCTGTACGTTCGGATTATAGTAGAAACGGAGCCGGACGCAAGTATTGACTTTGGTTTTTGTGCATGTCATATCTGGACGACAACTTGCATGAAATCCTATCTGTGGTATCATGCCCAGCAATGAAGTCTCTCCTTCCTTATGTCCAGGTCATCCTGTCCGTGCTTCTTGTAGCTGCGATATTGCTCCAGCGTACCGGCGCGCAGGTAGGCGGCGCTTTTGGCGGAGGGGACAACTTCAGCTCAGCTTTCCATACCCGCCGAGGCGCCGAAAAGGGACTCTTCATCATCACTATCGTGATTGCCCTCCTCTTTGCAGTCTCTGCGCTCGTCAACCTCATCTAACCTAGGACATTTGCGATCAGGATGCGTCTGACCAAAGAACTACGTGTGGTCGTGACGCTCTCTGAATCCATCACTCTACCGTGACCGAACCATCGACATATACACCTCGTCCCGGCCGTAAAGCAACCATACTCGGCTATATCGGGAGATTCTCAGCTACAGAACGAGCTCTATTCAGCTTGCTCGTGATCGCCGCGCTCATTTCCGCGCTCATCATGGGAAAATGGGTCAATGACTATTTCTCAGTAGATGTACCCGCCTACGGAGGATCGCTGACTGAGGGCATCATCGGCCTACCCCGTACGGTCAACCCTATCCTCGCCGTGACCGACGCTGATCGCGACATATCAGCGCTCGTATATTCCGGCCTAGCGAAGTACGAGCATGGAGCGCTCGTCACCGACCTAGCCCAATCATATGACATATCCGAAGATGGCCTCGTATATACGTTCACGTTGAAACCAAAGCTACAGTTCCACGACGGCGAACCACTAACTACGGAGGACATCGCCTTTACCATCCAGAAGATCCAGGACCCTGTCCTCAAGAGTCCCCGTCGCGCCGACTGGGCAGACGTGACGGTCGAGGTCGTATCTCCCACAGAAGTGAAGTTCATCTTGAAACAGCCCTATCGGCCTTTCCTATCCAATACGACGATCGGCATCCTGCCGAAGCATGTCTGGGGTTCAGTCAGCGATGAACAGTTCATCTTCAGCCAGTACAACATAGAGCCGATCGGATCAGGCCCATATCGTTTCGACAAGGTCTCATACAACGCAGGTGGCATCCCCACGACATACAAACTCTCATCGTGGAGCGGATACCATGGACGCGTACCGTATATAAGCCAGGTCATATTCAAATTCTTCGCGGACGAAGAAACGGCGCTCGATGCTCTGGACCAGGGATCGATCGACAGCTTGCCGTCAGTGCCTCCTGCCGCCGCCACGAACCTCGCGCGTACGACCGCACAATCATACACCGTCATCTCTTCGCCCTTGCCGCGAGTATTCGGGGTATTCTTCAATCAGAGCCAGTCTCCCATACTGGCCGATCGAGCCGTGAGAGTCGCGCTCGATGCGGCGCTCGACCGTCAAGCGATCGTCGATGCCGTCCTCGACGGATACGGCCTACCTCTCGATAGAGCTGTGCCTTTTCTAGCCATAGCGAGCTCGACAGATTCCACTGGTCCATCGATCGACCCTGCGACGACTTCGCCGTTCATCGCGAACGCAGAAGCGATCCTAGACAGGAATGGCTGGAAGAAGAATGACGGCGTCTATGAGAAGAAGACATCGTCAGGAGTCTCCACCATCTCATTCGATATATATACAGCCGATTCTCCTGACCTCAAGCGCGCAGTAGAGATGATACGCGACACATGGAACGAGCTCGGCGCGCAGGTCAACATCAAGGTCTACGAAACGGGAGATCTCTACCAGAACATCATCCGGACACGAGAATACGACGCTCTCTTCTTCGGCCAATCGATCGGCAAAGACCGTGACTTCTATGCCTTCTGGCACTCATCACAGCGCAACGCTCCTGGCCTCAATGTGGCCCTCTATACCAATACCAAGACCGACAAATTGCTCGAGGACATCCGCATGATCGGCGACGAGGATCTGCGTGCCGAGAAATACGCCGAGTTCGACGAACTCCTCACGTATGATGTCCCCGCCACGTTCGTATATCTGCCGGATTTCATCTACGCGATCCCTCGAACGCTCGGCGGTATCCAGCTCGATACCATGACCTCGCCGGCAGATCGCTGGAACGGAGTCCGTGACTGGTATATAGAAACTGAACGCGTATGGAAGATATTCGACTAGTAGCCTATCCCGTATCATTATCAAAGTAACGAAGTTCTACACGATCGCATCAATCAGCATGAATAACCAACCATCAAACAACCCTTCTCGTCCGCCCGAACGCAAACCCCGCTTCCAGTACAGGCCGCGTGGATCGCGCCCCTCGCAGACCCGTGTCATCAGATCCGGATCCCCTTCGGGCGCGCCTCACCATGAGCGCACCCATCACAATGCCGGGACTGGAGGGCATCGTATCATCATGGGCAAGGGAGCCCATAAGCAGCCCGTCAAGCATCACGTCGCCGGAGCGCGCATGACTATCATCCGTCCTGACGCCGCCAAGCCGATGCGCCGTATGCCAGCCAAGCCCTCTATGAAGCGCGAGGGGGATATCATCCCGCCATTGGCGCCAGAGACGATCCGCATCGTGCCTCTCGGAGGAGTCGAGGAGATCGGCAAGAACATGACCGCCATCCAGTACGGTGATGACATCGTCGTCGTCGATATCGGATTCCAGTTCAAGGACGACGATACCCCCGGCATCGATTTCATACTTCCCAACACCAAATACCTCGAGGAGCGTCGCGACAAGATCCGAGCCGTCATCATCACGCACGGTCACCTCGACCATATCGGCGGCATACCGTATATCATGCCCCGCATCGGCAACCCGCCTCTCTATACGCGCCTCCTGACCTCTGTACTCATCCAGAAGCGCCAAGAGGAGTTCCCTCATGTCCCCAAGCTCGACCTCAAGGTAGTCGAGAAGAACGAGACCATCACTGTCGGCAAGTTGCGCATCAAATTCTTTGCCGTCACCCACACCATACCTGACGCTATGGGCGTCATCATCGAGACCCCGTACGGATCCATCGTACACACAGGAGACCTCAAGCTCGACCATGACGACGGCGTACCCACCGAGACCGAAGTCGCGGAATACGACCGCGCATTTCCGTCAGTAGACGGACAAGCACACAAGGTCCTGATGCTCATGGCCGACTCGACCAACGTCGAGAATCCGGGATTCTCCCTGCCTGAGCGCACCGTCCACAAGAATCTCGAAGAGATCATCAAGAACACGAACGGACGCCTGATCATCGCCACCTTCGCGTCACTCCTGGAACGCTTGCTCAAGATCGTCGAGTTCTCAGAGAAATACGGCAAGAAGGTCGTCGTGGAAGGCAGGTCGCTCAAGCAGAATATCGAGATCTGCAAGGCGCTCGGCTTGGTCAAGGCCAAGAAAGAGACCTTCATATCCGTCGACGAGATCGACAACCTCCCGCCGGAGCGTATCGTCATCCTCTCGACAGGAGCGCAAGCCAACGACTTCTCCGCTCTCGTGCGCATGTCGCAGAAGACTCATGCCAAGATCAAGCTCACACCTCGTGACACCATCGTCCTCTCGTCATCCGTCGTCCCGGGCAACGAACGCGCCGTGCAGAGGCTCAAGGACAACCTGTCACGTCAGGGAGCGCGCATCCTCCACTACCGTATCGCCGACGTGCACTCGTCAGGACACGCCAACCGAGACGAGACGGCGTGGATACATCGCGCCATACGACCCAAATTCTTCATGCCGCTCCACGGATATCACTACATGTTGCGCACGCACTGCGATATCGCCAAGGATGCCAACGGCCTCTCCGAATCCGACGTCGTCATCCCGGACAACGGCTCCGTCATAGAGATCAGGGAGCGCGGCACCAAGCTCGTCAAGCTCAAGGAGAAGGCCGCTTCTGGCCTCGTCCTCGTCGACGGATTCTCGGTCGGAGACGTCCAGGATGTCGTCATCCGCGATCGTCAGGCGCTCGCACAAGACGGCATCTTCATCATCTTCGGCATACTCAACGGGCAGACCGGCAAGCTCAAGAAGTCCCCTGATATCATCTCGCGCGGGTTCGTCTATCTCCGCGAATCGCAGGAACTGCTCCATGAAGTGCGCCTGCTCATCAAGGATACCGTCGAGCGTTCGACCCGCGGCATGAAGCCGATCAGCGTCGACCTAGTCAAAGACAACGTCACTGACGCGGTATCCAAATTCCTCATGCAAAAGACAGCCAAAAGGCCGATGGTGATACCGGTTCTACTTACGATATAGGTCAGAGATCAGTAAACAGCAAACAGAATGGTCGCAATGCGATTCTTCTGATTACTGTTTACTGCTATCTATCACAACCCCTGCAACGGATCTATCATGTTGCGCTGTATGTCGTCGGCCTTGGCGATGACGCTATTGCCGTATGTAGTATTGCCTGTCCGCAATCCGCATGATGCGCCCGAATAGTAACGGCAAGCCGCATTGCGCTCTGCTGTATAAGTCTGAGCGGATGCCCCGAGATCGGATAGATACATGGCTGATGCCATGAAGGCATGAGCCGGATTCCATGGGTTGGGCATACCAGGTATGCCGAGCAGTTGCGCGAGCTTGTCCTTGACGATCATCCAGGTAGACGGGATGAACTGGGCCGGACCCATGGCTCCCCCGTAGCCGATAGAGAGCGGGCACGAGACCAGAGTAGCGAAGGGATCCACGCCGAGAGCCTTGGTGATCGTGAGGAACGGCTGTACATCGCGCTCAGGCTTCATGACATCAGCTATCGGAAGCTTGCTGTTGACATTGATGCCTGCGCCGGTCACCGCATCTGAGAGATAACATGACCCGACGTGTTTGCCGAAAGTCGCGTCGCCTTTGTCGAGGCTGGACTCCTGGGCGAATATGCCGAGCAGGAAGGCGGCTCGTACGCCGGTCTTGGCTTCTGCTTCGCGGGCATACTGGAGAGCCACACCGAACGGTATAGGCTCTGCTCCGACCAAGGGGAAGAGTTGAGCGCGGATCTGGGCCGCACGCGCGCGCTTTTGTGCCAAAAGCGTGGTATACGACTGTTCATTGCCCTGACTGACCTTGAGGAGACGCTGCTTCTCTGCCTCATCTGCTTTGATGTTCTTCTCCTCTTGCTCGATGACGTGCCGGGCATTCTGCTCGGCGGCTCGACGCTTGTCGAGAGCGTCTTTCTCGGACTCGGTCTCCACCTGATCGGAACGTATCTGGTCAAACGTCGCTTGGAGGCCATATCTGACCGATTCGAATGAATCTATGTCCTGCAACGCACCGGTCAAGCTAGCTTGCGAAAGCAGTATCTCAGGCAATGTCTGGGAACCGATCTCGTTGGTCTTGCGCATGATGACCGCGAGCGAATCCTTGCCTTTGCCGATACGCTCCTCGAGGGCTTCGATGTGGGTCTCTTTTGTCTGGATGTCCTTGCCTAGATTCTCGATGAGGAGGTTCTTGGCACGGATATTGAGTTGTGCGACCTTGATCTTGGCTGTGAGCACGGTGATATCTCGAGACAAAGAAGCGCTCTCTGCCTGCGCTTCGGAGAGCTCTTTCTCTGCTGCTTTCTGCTCAGCCTCAACCTGGGCAAGCTCCTTCTCGAGGCGAGCCTTCTGCTCGGGCGTCAGATTCTGGGCAGATGCGACAGGAGCGGAGGTCATGGAGAATATAGCCAAAAAGAGCGTCAGGCTCGATATGACGACATATATGGCAAAAACAGAGAGTGCGCGCTTTTTCATGTGTGTCCCTATTATATCAGATATCTACTGCAGGTCATCGGATGATATAGACGGCACGGGACTGGCGACCTTTCAATACTGCTTCTGCTCATAAACGAAAAACGCCCGATATCGGGCGGTCCTAGGGCACACCAGGATCTCTAATCTGGGCTATTTGCCCTCCGGCGCGGCGACATCGCCGTCGGATGAGTCTCCCTCCTTGTCTTCCTTGCCCTTCTTCTCTACTTCGATCGCAGACATATCGATAGCGGTCGGAGCCTCCTCGGTCTCTTCCTTGGCTTCAGCTATAGCGGCGACGACCTCATCGGCGTCCATCCTGAGCTCGACTCCTGATGGGAGAGCGAGATCACCGGCCTTGATGACATCATCGAGCTGTACGAGCCTGGATATGTCTACCTTGATATCGTGAGGCAGATCGCGCGGAGCGGCCTCGATCTCTATCTCACGATGAACCTTGACCAGGATGCCTCCGAGGTCCTTGACCGCAGGAGCAACTCCATCGAAGACGAGAGGTACGGACACCTCGACTTTCTTGCCCTTTTCGATCACATAGAAATCGGCATGGCGAGGAGCGCCAGTGAGGGGATGAATGTCGATGTCATGGATGAGGGTCTCATGCTCTGTACCTGTAGCGTCCTTGAGGATGATAACGGAGGACTCACCGGCCTGCTTCCAGACCTTGCCGAACTCCTTGGCATCGACGGAAATAGGCGTAGTGGCCTCCTTGGGACCATAAAATACGGCAGGAATCTTGCCAGAAACACGCACCTTGTCGGGCGTGAGTTTGAGGTCGCGCTTCTCTATCGCTAGTGACAACATGGAGGCTATCTTACACTATTTCAGGGAAAATGCAAGCTTGACTTCTTTCTACGGCTCGTATTCTCCGCTGGTTGAATAGCTCTGAGAACCGTAGTGAGTAGTAATTGTGTAGAGCCAGTGGAGTTCCACAACAGGACCATAGTCGACTGAATGATATCCCCCTGATCCTGCTACACAAGATGATACACAAGTCTGGGATATGCTCGGCTGATAATCACCCCCTTCTTCACCCCAATCTATCGTATATCCTGTCATACCTGTCGTATCAGAAGGAAATACCCACGTAAATTCGATCGTCGCAGATGGCTGACCGATCCCGATGCCTTGTTCCGGAATAAGTGCGACATTGGTCACTGGGCCGGGACTACCCCCTCCAGCACCTGCCAATGAGGAGGTGGGATTATTTCCATAGCAGTACTTACTAGTCGGAGCATATGCGCTGTAATCAGCTGCGAGGCAACCGATATTCTTGGAGAAAGCGCTCGTTTCCGTTTGGAGAAGGATCTCGTATTGGCTACCATTGCTCAAATATGAAGACGCCGCTCCTCCAGAGACAGCGAAACCAGCAGACAATGAACTCAGATACGGGCTGAGTGGTCCGGAGACAAGAGTCTCGACTGTAGTCCCGCCCGTGGGATAGGCTTTGTGGTCGGAGTAATAGAGCTCAAGCGCGTTCCTGACCTGAGCAACGGTCTGAATGCGAGAGGCATCTCTGCCGCTCGCCCGAGCCGAATTGAGGCTCACCAACACCACGCTCGACAACATCCCAATGATGGAGATGACCACCAAGAGCTCGATGAGGGTGAAGCCTGCATTGTTTTTTCTAGATGAGATATTCATAGATGCGCGTGTATTTTATCTATAGGAAATAAGTCAAGACGATGATCGTAGCCGCTACGTTGGCTATGACCGTGCACACAAAGACGATATAGATAGAGAGCGGGAGCTTGGGGTGGCATGCTTTGATCTTCATAGGAAGAATTTGATTACGATGAACGTGATAATAATGTTGATAGCTATGATCACAAAAAGTAAGACTTGCCCGACAGCTGGAGACTTGACGATGCCTTTATTCATGAGCCACCTGACCATCCTCGGCTGATTGTCAGACTGACCAGGTACAACACTAAAGCCCGCACTCTTGCGCAGAGCGGTATATTTCAGGCTATCTTCATCAAATTCGACACCGGAAGACATCAACCCAATTGTACCAGACATGGAGGTCTTCTTGTGACGTGTTTGTGGAAAACTCACTATGCTCCCGAGACTATCCTGAGCTTGTCCTCGACCACTTTCTGCATGGCTGACTTCGCTGACCGGAGGTATTTGTAGGGTGCCACCTCATCCGGGTCGTCGGAGAATGCTTTGAGCAGGCCTGATCTGTAGGCGATCCGAAGCTCGGTGTTGACGTGGACGATGGCTACACCTGCTCGGATAGCTGACTGGATATCATCCGCGCTATTTCCAGATGCTCCGTGGAGGACCAGAGGGATACCGGTCGCATCCGATATCTCCTTGACTCGTGCAGTATTGAGAGCCGGATCACCACCCTTGACCACGCCGTGTATATTGCCCACTGCCGGCGCGAGGAGGTCGACTCCAGACTGCTGGACGAACGCCACCGCATCCTCAGGATTGGTCATCTGCTCATCCGTGGCGGCGGCGCCCTCAGGTATGGCATCTAGGATCTTGGATGATGTGCCGATGAATCCGAGCTCACTCTCGACGATGACATCTCTGCCTGATGAGCGAGCGTACTCGACGCATCTCTTGGCCTGAGATGCGTTGTCCTCGAAGGAAAGCTGTGCTCCATCGAAGATGACCGCATCAAAGCCGACATCGATGGCCTCCTTGACTCGCTCGAACGAATACGTGTGATCGGCATTGAGGAAAATATCCTGACCTCGTTCCTCACGAATGCTCCGGACGATCGCGGCGATCTGACGGACGCCCGTATAGTCACGCTCACCTTCGGACACGCCGATGATGACCGGTAGTCCCAGATCTCGCGCGGCATCCGCCACGGCCCAGACCCCGTCGAGCGTAGATACGTTGAAATGGCCGATGGCCACGCCTTTCGCTCGTGCTTCAGATATATGTTCGCGTAATGTTTTCATACACACATGATATATTGAAAATTGAGGATTGAAAATTGAGGATTGGGGATTAACAGTGTTTATCTGTGATTTTCAATGGTATAATCATGCATATGTTCAGCAAAAAGATCGACCTTTTGACCATCGGCGACATCACCACCGACGCATTCATCCGTCTCAAAGAAGCCGATGTTCACTGCAAAGTCGACCACGGTGCCTGTGAGATCTGCATGCCCTTTGGAGACAAGATCCCGTTCGAATACGCCAGAGTCGTATCGGGCGTCGGCAATGCCGCCAATGCGGCCGTCGCAGGCGCTCGTCTCGGCCTCACATCTGCCCTTGTCGCCAATATCGGCTCAGACCAGAACGGCCGTGATTGCCGATCTGTCATACGTTCCAGTCGCGTCATCGACTCATATATACGGAGTCACGATGACAAGGCGACCAACTATCACTTCGTCCTCTGGTACGGCGACGAGCGGACCATACTGGTCAATCACGTCGAATACACCTATGAGCTCCCCAAGCTCCCTCAGGCATCCTGGGTATATCTGACATCGCTGGCGTCGCACACCTTCCCATACCATATGGCCATCGCCGACTATATCGAAGCGCACCCTGATATGCGCGTAGCGTTCCAGCCCGGCACCTTCCAGATGAAGCTCGGATTCGAGGAGATGCGGCGCATATACGAGCGCACCGATCTCTTCATCGTCAATGTCGAGGAGGCGCAACGCATGCTCTCGACTGATACGCGCGACATCAAGGAGCTCGTGGAGAAATTGCATTCTCATGGCCCCAAGATCGTGCTCATCACCGATGGGCCCAAGGGCGCCTACATGTCAGATGGAGATCACACATATTTCATGCCGATCTATCCTGACCCCAAGCCGCCTGTCGAACGTACTGGTTGTGGCGACGCGTTCGCGTCGACCTTCGTCTCGGCGCTGGCGCTCGGCAAGACGCCCCTAGAGGCCCTTTCCTGGGCTCCGGTCAATCCGATGTCAGTAGCACAGTTCGTAGGCGCACAAGAAGGCCTGCTCGATCGTGCCCAGCTCGAATGGTGGCTATCGCGCGCACCAGGAGACTATCGGGCCCGGGAGATTTGAGGAGATGGCAACTTTCTTGCCACTTTTGATTCCACATACCTCGATGATCTGTATCGGAGTATTTGATTTTTGAACAAAATGAGCACGACTCATAGACGCTCCGCCTTGAATGCCTCCCATGTACCATCTATGATCGCCTGTCGCGCATCCCGAGCCATCCGGATCAAGAAGTGCAGATTGTGTATGGACGCTAGGGTCGCCGCGAACATCTCTTTGGCTTTGAAGAGGTGGTGGATATAGGCACGCGAATAGCTCGCGCACGCATAGCAGTCACAGCCCGCTTCTATCGGTGTGATATCTTCTCTGTAGGCGGCATTGGTGATGTTGATGCGGCCTGTTCGGGAATAGAGCGTCCCATTGCGCGCCATGCGCGTCGGCGCCACACAGTCGAACGTATCTATGCCGTTCTCTATGCCGAGGATGAGATCCTCCGGCTCACCGATGCCGAGAAGATGCCGCGGCTTGCCCTCAGGGAGCTCGTCGACGACCCATCCGACGGCCGTAGCGATGTCGTCCTTGTCGAACGACCCGCCGATACCGAAGCCATCGAAATCCATCTTCCCGATCGTGCGCGCGCTCTCCGTACGGAGATCCTCATGCCGCCCACCTTGGACGATACCGAAGAGCGCCTGTTCGGCTTTCAACCCCGCCCCTGACGGAGTTGATTTTGCACTTTCCACCTTCAACGCACGATGCCTATCGAGGCATCGTGCCGCCCATCTGTGCGTGCGCTCCATCGCTTCTCTCTGATACTCGTATGACGCGTGCGGCGACGTACACTCATCGAAGGCGAATATGATATCTGCGCCGATGGCGCGCTGGATCTCGATAGATCGCTCCGGTGTGAAGAAATGCGAACTACCATCTATCACGGACTTGAATGACACGCCGTCTTCGGTGATCTTGGCCATGGCCGCTACAGCTTCAGTTGGACCATTCTCTGAGGCAGCCTCTTTCCCCTCTTTGTTTGTCATAGCTTTGGCGCCTCTCTCCGCTATCTTCGATCCTCCTTTGCCAAAGGCGGCCCCGAGCGAGAAGGCCTGGAATCCGCCCGAATCAGTGAAGGTCGGGCCTGGCCAATCCATGAACTTCCCCAATCCTCCGGCCTTCTCGAGGATATCGGTGCCAGGTTGGAGATACAGGTGGTAGGTATTGGCGAGGACAGCGTCAGCGCCGAGCAATCTCACCTGTTCGGGTGAGAGAGATTTGACCGTGGCCTTGGTGCCCACAGGTATGAACGCAGGCGTATGGACATCTCCATGCGGCGTATGGATGACACCTGCTCGTCCACGACCGTTGGGCAAGCGGGATTGGATATCGAAAAAAGACATAGTGTGAGCATAGGATAGCAGATGGAAGACCCGCAGGGTAGACCTGCGTACGCAGGTCTACCCTGCGGGTCTTCCAGATGATATACTGGCATCCATGAACAATCCCCATCATTCATTCGCCTTGACCCGCAAGGACATCCATGCCGAGGGGGTCAAGCGCCATCTCGACAAGATACATGACGAGTTCGCATCCGGATTCGAATTTCTCCGCAAATATCCGAAGTCTGTGACTATATATGGATCTGCCCGTACCAAGCCAGGCAGTCGCGAGTGGGACTTGGCCGAGAGCATCGGTCGCGAGATCGTCAAGAAGCTCGGTTATGCGGTCGTCACCGGCGGAGGCCCCGGGAGCATGGAGGCGGCCCACAAAGGCGCCAAAGAAGCGGGCGGGCAAGCTGTCGCCCTCGGCATAGAGCTCCCTCATGAGGGCAACACCAACCCGCACGCCACCGATCGCCTCCAGTTCACCTATTTCTTCTCGCGCAAGACCATGCTGTCCTTCGCCGCGGAGGCGTACATCTTCATGCCCGGCGGATTCGGCACGTTCGACGAGCTCTTCGGCACCATGACGCTCATCCAGACCCGCAAGATACCCTCGGTGCCTGTCATCCTCGTCGGCTCCTGGTTCTGGAACGACCTCGCGGACTTCATCTCCAAGAACATGCTCTCCCAGCAAGAAGCGATCTCCGACTACGACATGGATATCTTCAAGATCTGCGACGACGTCGACCAGATCGTCGAGATCGTGCGCACCGCGCCGGTCTCCGAGTGGTGGAGGAATATCAATTAGATTCAAGAAACAAGATCCAAGATTCATGACACAACTGCCCTTGTGTTTTCCTGATTCGTGAATCATGAATCTTGAATCAGTGCCGTTGTCTGCACAGAAAAATCCCGCATCAAACGATACGGGATTTTTCTTGAGATCTCTATCCTCGGGCTTATGCCTTGGGACGAGCCTCGGAGACGACGATCTTGCGACCATCGAGCTCGGTGCCGTTGAGCTTCTCGACAGCCGAGGCAGCATCCTCATCGGATCCCATCTCGACGAAACCGAAGCCCTTGGAGCGGCCGGACATCTTGTCCATGATAACCGCAGCCGATTCGACGGCGCCCGCCTGCTCGAAGTGAGACTTCAGAGTGGCGTCTGTGGTAGCCCACGCGAGGCTGCCCACGAAAAGTCTTTTTGCCATAATGGCTTGTTACCCGCACACGGATCACTTGCGTAACACGCTAGCGGAACTCTCGTACTATATGCTAACGCGTACGCGACGAGAAACGTACACATCCCATAGTATAGCATAGTCAATGCCAAAAATCAACCCCGCCGGTGGCGAGGTTGATTTGGGGTGGCTTATTCAGTTGTGAGGCTCAACAGAGGGCTGGGACTAGTACTCGTAAGCACCGAGGTCCGGGCTGCCTGTGCGCAGTTTGCCGGTGATGTCGTACTGCGGGCCATCGAGGTCAGTGGTGCTGATGGTACTACCGCCGCTGGTGGCCGACTTGAGGGCGAAGGCGTCGTCGCTGGTGAAGGGCTTGCCATCGGCTCCGTACATGGCTTCGATGGTCGAGGGGCTGCCATTGTTGACGTTCGAGGTACTGCTCAAGCCATTCTTGGTGGTCGGACTACCTGCCGGCGATACAACTGATATACCTGTGGTTTTGACAAAAGTGTTGTTGTAGACCTTGAACTCCTGCGACCAACCGCTGTTCTTTGTACCGAAGGCTATAGGCCTGGCTGTATTGTACGCTACGTTGTTGTAGAAGCGAACATACTTGAGTGCTGCAGCACTACCACCATATGCATCCTGGAGCAAGAATCCATCACCTTGAACCGACAGACCAGAGCTATTGAACATTATGCTGTTGGATACCGTGAGCCCATAACCTCCTTTACCTGTCCATGAATTGACGATATCGCGATGAGGAGGATTCGATTCGCCAGATTTTACATTGTCACGGAAGACGTTGTGGTCAAGTATAATGTCGCCGCCGGTTTGCTTTGGATCTATCGCAAACTGATCTTCATATGTAGACCTGTAGAAATCAGAATACTCGACTCTGATAGTCCCTCCTGAAGGGGGATTGAACCCGAGGTGAGCATATCCTCCACCAAAGGTTCCATTGAAGAATGCGTTGCGCAGAGTGACATTTGATCCACTTAGCATGACTGCGACTGATCCAGCGCTCGTAGAGATGGCTCCACCAGTCCTAAAGGTAATACCCTGCCATCCTTTACCGTCGATAACTATGTTATTACCCGTAACCTTCGATGCGGCGCCAAAAGATACCCGATCCGATGAAGCAACAGGCTCATTGGGAGCGAGTTCGAGCGAGCGGCGGATGACGATCGGAGCATTGGCGCTACCGGAGCTGGTGACATTGAGGGCATTGTAGCTTCCCGGCTGGAGCATGTAGGTCGCACCGGAGACCAGGGTGCTCGGAAGGTCGGCGTAGGCGTTGGCCCAGCTGCTGCCGTTCTTGGATCCCGCGCCAGTCGGTGTGACATAGTAGACATTGCTTCCCGTCTGGATCTCAGAGAACAAAGCGGACACGGACACGTTACCATTCATAGTGACCGTACAAGACGCGGCACCCGAGCATGCGCCTCCCCAACCAGAGAAGGTGTAGCCTGAGGCAGGAGATGCGGTGAGAGTGACGGAGGTGCCGGCGGCGTAGGTCGAAAGATTCGGAGACCTAGTGACTGTACCGGAACCGGACGTGGTGACAGAGAGCGTGTAGGTGATGCTTGGATCAACATAGTCTCTCAGGTAGTCCTCGGCGGCCCAGCCATCTGCGCCGGATGCGAAGTTGACGTTCCACCAGTAGTATCCGTCGGCGAAGGTGCCGTTCTGCGTGCTCGAGACGATAGAACCGATCGCGCCGTCATTCTGGGTTCCCACCGTCGATGCGGATGCTGACGGGGCACTGCGGATGTTGAGGAAGGTTCCGGTACCGGAGACCTGGACCTGTGCGCCTGTCTGGAACTTGGTCGAAGCTGAGGCAGTGTATGCCTCGAGACCATCCTCGCCTACCCAGCCGTCCGCGCCGGACGAGAAGTCGATATTCCACCAGGTGTAGGTGACGCCATCGACGCTCAAGACTGCAGAGACCGGACCGGCGATGACCGTACCGACAGAAGTGTCAGATTGCGTACCGAGGAGCGTGCCACCAGCTACCTGACGAACGTTGACCGTGGAGTAGATCGGTCTCACAGTCTGTCCGATCGTGAAGGCACCTGTGACGACTACGGGCGTGAAGGCGGCTGATACGGACGTGTTGCTGTTGATAGTGAGAGTACACGTCGATGAGCTACCCGAGCATGCGCCTCCCCAACCAGAGAAGGTGTAGCCTGAGGCAGGAGATGCGGTGAGAGTGACGGAGGTGCCGGCGGCGTAGGTCGAAAGATTCGGAGACCTAGTGACTGTACCGGAACCGGACGTGGTGACGGTGAGGCTATATGACGAGACCGGAGCGGCATTGAAGACTGCGTTGATCGTGGTGTTCGCATTTAGCGTGAAGGAACAGGTGGCGGCAGTCGAACAACCAGAGACACCTGACCAGCCGGCGAAGACGGATCCTGCAGCCGGAGTCGCGGTCAGAGTGACGGTCATGCCAGGATCACCTGATGACGTGCAGGAGTTGCCGCAGTTGATCGATCCACCCGAGGTGACCGTGCCAGCACCAGTGCCGTTCTTGGTCACTGTGACGGTGTAGGACGGGTTGGATTGCGTGGTAGCCGAGACCGCAGACGAGAGGTTGGAGACATTGCCGGCGGCATCGAAAGCAGCGACGGAATACGAGTAGGTAGTATTGGCGGAAAGCCCGGTGTTGACGTATGACCTGCCGTTGACAGTGGTCAAGAAAGCGCCATTCCTATAGACCTGATACCCTGTCACGCCGACGTTGTCGGAAGAGGCGTTCCAAGAGAGGTTGATCTGTGAAGACGAGATGACGCTGGCAGTGAGACCTGACGGAATGGACGGATCAGTCCCGTCGATCACCGGAGGCGTGTATTTGACGAATTTGATAGAAGAGATCGATGTGCCATTCTCACGAGCATTGACGTAGAGCGTGTGGACTCCCGCGGAGAGCGTCCATGTCTTGGGGACGATACCGGCGCAAGAATATTCATAACATGTCGTATTATTTCCTCTCCAGGTGACGTCCTTGGCTGTATTGCTGACCGGATACTGGATATCCCAGACCTTGCCGTCGGTCGACGGATTGGAATCGATATCGACGTAGAACGAGTTGCGACCACCATCAGGGGCGGAGACTGTTCCCACGAGCTTGTAGGTATCACCGGAGACGAGGTTGAAGGAGAACGGCGTGCCTACGGAGACATTGACCGAGGTCCCATCGGTGACCTGGGGCAGTGTGGTAGCGAAGATCGCGCCGACGCTCAACGATGAACCGACGGTGACGGTGCAGGTCGAGCTAGAGCCGTTGCATGCGCCGGACCATCCGACAAATGAGGAGCTGGATGACGGGGTTGCCGTCAGAGTCACGGTCGTGCCGGCGGGTATAGAGCTCGAGGAGCAGACCGATCCGCAGTTGATGTATGACGATCCTGACGAGACGACCGATCCGGTGCCCGTGCCGGACTTGGTCACGGTCAACGAATAGACGACAGGAACCGGGATCTTGACGCTCACGCCGGTAGAGGCGGGAGAGACGTTGCCTGCGGTGTCATAGGCGGTCACATTGTACGAATGGGTCGCGCCAGGGACGATACCGGAGGTGTTCTGGAAGGTGGTGACGGCCGGAGTGATGTTGGCGATCTGTATGCCGTCGCGGAAGACCTGATACCCTATCACGCCGACGTTGTCAGAAGAGGCGTTCCAGGAGAGGTTGACCTGCGATGAAGAGACGACGGTGGCCGAGAGTCCGGTCGGGACTGACGGAGCCGACGTGTCACCTGCAGGAACATCTGTGCTGGTTTTGAAGGTTCCCGTAGATGATTTGGAGAGCTTACCTGACGCATCACGAGACTGGACATAGAACTGATAGTCAGAGTTCCACCTGAGACCGGCGAGAATTTGGACATGGGAAGTAGTCATGCTCGATCCGGTGTCTTTGAGAGCGGAGTGGAGATTGAAGGAGCCGATACCGAAGAATACCTCGCTGTCTGACGGTATATCCGTCGTCCAATTGATGGTCACTCGATCGAGCTGTATATCCGTGACGGAGACATTGGATATGGTGGGGCCAGACTGGGCTGGGACAGAAGAAACCGATATGGTCACTGACGACGCAGTTGATGTTCCCCCAGGACCGGAACATACGATACTGTATGTCGTGTTAGATGTCGGTGAGACGGTCTCGCTCCCGGCCGTAGCCTTAGTGCCGGAGAATCCTGATCCTGAAGCAGAGCAGGATACCGCGTCAGTCGACGTCCAGATCAATGTAGCCGACTGTCCCGCGACGATCGATGTCGTATTCGCTGAGAGAGAAGCGGTCGGGGCTACGACCACTCGGGCGGTCGTGAACGTGGCGTTCGATGAACGAGCGACGTTGCCGGCAGCGTCCTTGGAAGTGACACGGTAGTTGTAGACAGTGTTTTGCTCGAGACCGGTGATCGTCTGGCTATGCGACGTACCCATAGCTGATCCTGTGTCGGTCAATCCTGAGTTGCTTCCATATGAAGAAGTGAGACCATACTCGACATAGGTGTCGGCGGCCTCATTGGTGTTCCATGAGATGGTGGCACGGTCGGTAGCGATGCCGCTGACCGAGACTCCCGAGATAGAGGGAGCAGTAGTGTCCCCTGACGATCCGGTATCGCTCGAACCATTCGGTCCGGTCTTGAACGAATACGTGGGAGACTTGGTGAGCTTGCCTGATGCGTCACGTGACTGCACATAGAACTGATATGACGTATTCCTCCTCAGACCCGCGACGATCTGTCCGTGGGAGGTGACCATGCTCGATCCAGTATCCTTGAGGGTCGAGTGTGAGTTGATGGAATTGGTCCCGAAGAAGACTTCGGTATCCGAAGGCACGTCAGTATTCCATCTCACAGTGACTCGATCTGTCTGGATGTCAGAGACAGAGACGCCAGAGATGACTGGTCCGGATACTTGAGCGGTCTGGCTCGATCCATCGATCGGAACGACTGCGAGCGGCGACGTCGACGAGTTGAAGACGATGTAGCCGAGCGAAAGCGCCGTCACGCAGAGCGCGACGATCAGGAGGAACGATGCTGGAAAACGGTTCATGATATATGTGGTTTTTAATACGGAACTTTTTATAAACGCACTATCGTAGAGATGTGACGCATCTCATAGGTACCATTATAGATGACCCTCATATCTCTGTCTTGTGGAAAAGTGCCAATTTGTCACAACTTCTATACTGTCCGGATATGGGCAGTATCTGAGTGAGACGATTTGGATCTATACATTCTTTCTCTATGTTCCATCCTCACCATATATATAGTATGCGCAGACAGAACACTCATTCCGCGTTTCTGCCGTACATACATGTCTAGTCAATTACATCCACAAATACGATCTGCCCGTACACAAAACTGTATATTTTACGAACTCAATTATACGGCTTAAAACCGTTTGATTTACTATATATTTATCAAGGTTTAGTATAGTTTAGTTATCTGTCTGCTCATCACTACCTGAGTCATCAGATACAGTTGAACTGTCCTGATCTCCTTCTGTGCTTCCCTGCTGTGATCCATCGCCTTGGTCATCTGACGTCTCGGTCGATGTGTCGACGCTCTCATCAGTGGTCGTCTCGCCATCCTCTGTCGAGGTCACCGTATCGTCTGCCTCATCAGAGGGGACTTGATCGACATCATCCTCTACTTCACTGTCTAAATCATCGGTACTTGGTGTAGTGGTCGCGGCCAAATCATCGTCTGGATCGGTGTTCGGAGTAGTGGTCGCTGTGGAGCCATCATCTGCCACTGGCGGCGTAGTGGTCGCCTGAGCATCTCCTGTCTGATCTCCTTGAGGGTCATCTGGACCATTCGTTGACTGATCTGGCTCAGGCGTTGTCTGATCGTCATCTTGCATCGTCTGATCATCGACATGCTGATCAGATCCTATAGACTGCTCGGCACATGATCCGAGCCGCTTGACCCAGTCTCCATCGGAGATCTGCACGCAGTAGATGTCGCCCGTGGTCGCATCAGTCATCTCGAGGCCATTGGAGACCGCGGCCGTCTGTACCTCGATGCGCTCGGCGTAGATGATGCGCGCGGTGAAGACGTCGACCGCCCATTCTCCGGCATCTCTGAACAAACCGATAACCGCCTCAGCGATACGTCCTATGAATGACTGGTCGAGCGAGAGCGCTGCGGCTGTCGTAGAAGCGATGGTAGTAGTCGACGTCGAGGCGAGCTGTCCTTCGAATACATTGAGCGCGAGCTCCTCGATCTGGAGCTGCTGTTCCTGGACTGCTTTGACGAGGAGGGCTGTCATATCCTCATAGCGGACGCCTCTCGGGGTCGTGCCGTCGAGCTCAGTGAAGATGAGACGAGGGTCTATCTCCCCTACCTCCTCGGCGAGGAAGCCGACGCGAGCGTCGTCACTGCCGTTGTACAGGAAGGATACGGGGCGGAGCTGTTTGAGCTCATCGAGACCGACCGAGAGATCGGAGACGCTGTTCTTGAAGCGGGCCGACGACACGGTACAGGTCTGCGCGCCCGTGTTGACGACGACCTCCTTGGAAGATGAGAGGCAGAGCGCGTCTCCGGATGAGACGGCTGCGGTTAGGCCATCGAAACCGACGGTTCCTGCCACAGAGAGCTTCCTCCAAGGAGACGTGGTGCTGATACCGACATATCCTCCAGTACCAGCCCCCTTCACAATGAACACATCGCCTGCCGATGATGATGGGGACGAGATCAGGAAATAATTGCTATTCGCTGATGATGGAAGTTTCAAGTGCAACACATCGGTAGAATCATTCACAGGATATATATCGAAGCGTGCGCCGATATTTGAACCAGCGTCAGTAGTACCCCCTTGACCATTGAATGATATAGTTCCTCCATTTACCTGGAACCAATCTGCGCCATTCGCAGCTTCCATCAAGAAGGATGGGTTGGCACCATTTCCACCAATATTGAATACCGAGTCAGTGAAGCTATACAGCCTCTGTCCGAGAGAGCTATACAGATTCATCACATTTGATCCAGTACCCTGAATGTTGACCATGTTGGACGCCGTCGTGGTACCTATGCTGACGGTACCATTATCCAATAGCGTGAATTTCGGTACATTGGATGAGTCCGCAACTTGGAAGGTAGTGCCTGTGCCGGTTCCAGCACCAGTGACTGACAGCCTAGCGAATGGTGAAGTCGTGCCGATGCCGACGTTACCAGACTTGGAAGTTATCGAGTTAGTGCCATTCTCGACTACATTGAGTGAACCAGCTGTGGAATTGTAATTGATGTATGTATCGCCTTTGGTGAGAGTTGACCCGTTATAGCTCCCTTCAAAGTAGAGCTTCTTGTTGCTTGCAATCATGCTGTCATCGCCCGAATACAAACTCAGTGAGTTCTGTGTCAAGAGGCTTGCCGTCACATCCGGTGGAGGCGCATATATGCCAACCATATTCCATGTTCCCTCGTACTCGTCGAATTCATCTAGGACGAAGAAGTCAATGTATTTTCCAATGAGATTTTGCGTCGTACCGGAATCAGAACCTTTACCGATGTCAGATTGTGATTCTACAGTAGTCCTGTCTCCGACGATCGTCGCAGCACCGGAGTTGATATCTCCACTATTCAATACAGTCCACCATTGACCAAAGAGAGTCTTTCCTCCTGATCCTGTGGCATTGACTTGGACAGGAGAACCTGTAAACGTCGCATTCCCCGTGTAGAACGCATCTACATCGAAGAATGATTGATCTGTATTCTTGACATAGAGCTGTCCCAAAATATCAAGTTTCGGAATACTGTCTGCCGCTTTGCCGATGGCGATGTTACCTGTCGTAGGATTGATATTGATGGATGATGTGGCAGTAAGAGTTGTGCCACTTGAAGCATAATACGGGAACTGACCAGCCGTACCACTCCCAACCGTCCCTGACCCGCTCCCTCCTCCGACGCACGTGCCGTTGATGGCGAAGCAACCAGAGGAGATATTGATGCCGTTTGCGAATGTGCTCGTCGCTGTCGACGTGGCTGTGAAGTAGCCGGCGACCACTTGCCCTGCTACGGAAAGCTTGGCATATGGCGACGTAGTGCCGATACCGACGTTGCCGGACGAGTTGACAATAAATCTATCACCATCTGCATTTGGTGTTGAGGAAACAGCAAAGTCATCTACTACTTCTATCTGAAAATCTGGATCCGTATCTCCAACACCGAGCTCGCCGCTCACCGCCTCAAGTCTCATCCTCTCGTTCGTACCTATAGTCTGCAAATCTCCACCGGCATTCCATGACCAGTGGTTCGAACCAGAATTCACTGTAAAGAACTGGACTTCTCCTGAATTGATTCCTACTCCACTACGAGCACTCGCCCCGCCGTTATACCAATACATGTTCGGTTCTTGGAAAATATTGGTCCCGAAATCGATGTAGTCAGTAACTGACACTGTACCCTTATTAGTTATATTGAACAACGTAGTCGTCGCAGATGCGGTAGTTGATGATATTCTGAACAAATTAGTGTAGGCCTCTCCGTCATTGCCATAGAAATGGAATTTTGATGTCGGATTGATCCCTGTTATACACCCAGCACACAAAGCAGTATTGCCGATCAGTCTTGCATAATAATTTGGACTAGTTCCATCGATTTGTAGACCACCCGAAAGAGTCGAGGTTGATAACGGTTGACTATTCGTTATCCAACCTGCCCTGAACGGAAGACGCGAAGAAGTAGTTTGGACCAATCCCTCAATCGCATACGGATTGTACGAAAACGCATGGTTCGACTCATCTCCAAGCCATACTGACAACGGTTGGCCATAGTTCATGTAATTGCGATACAACAGCTGTCCTGAAGAATCGAGGATTGTGAGGCCAAAATCAGAAGATACGCGCGAGTTATCCGCTGTCGAATTCATAAATCTGACGATAGGGCCGGTTGTATTTGTAAAATGAGAACCTTTAAGGTTGAGATCCGTAACCGCAGCATTGACTTTGATGGCACCGTCAGACGGCACATTTTGCGTCCACAGGTTTTCGACGTCGATGTTATATATCGTCGTCTCTATCGGTGTATATTGCGATTCATCATGACCAATCTGGATAACTGAACTCGTCCCTGTCGTGCCTGAATATGCGGTGCCTGTATTTTCGATATGACCTCCGAGTTTTACCGTATTCGTCCCCTGACCACCGATAAGGTACACAATGCGATTGGACGCTCCTGTCATGTAAAATTCTGCAACCGTTGTATTGTTGTTGCGATTCTCACTTGCGAGCTCAATACAGATATCGTTTGAGTTACACCTGCCATCAAGAAACCATGAATCAGCCTTATATCCACCAGCAAATCCACGGCGGTTATTATAGAAGGCTACGTTGCGACCTTCTACATATGTGATAGACGACAATGACGTCGTGCCTGTCTTCATCGCCGCATCTCCCCAATATTGGAACATCACATTATCGATCGAGATGTTTCCTGTCGGGTTTGGAGTAGTCTCAATCCACCAACCAGTCGTATTATCATTTGTGACGGGAGATCCTGTCGATGGTCCAACGATAGCGATATCTTTGAATGAAGCGAGGCCTTTCAGAAATACGCCTGTACCTGTGTATTTCCACTGAGAATTCCTATTTCCAAGAACCAGTCCTCCGCGCACACCAAGTGTTGCGTTGTCACAGAATGTTGTAAATTCATGTGACCCGCTATCTCTATACGTTCCAGACGGAAAGTAGAGAATCCCGCATGAATCAGCAAAATCAGAGAATGCGCTGGCAATTGCGGCGGTATCATCAGAAACACCATCTCCAACTGCGCCATAATCTTTGACATTGAATACTTCAAGTGAAGTACTTGCGAGATCAGCGAACGTCGGCAGGCCGAGCGAGCTGGTAGCCGTGAGCGCATACCCTCCTGAGGCATTGCCGAGGAGGATCTGGCCATATGACGGAGCTGAGGTGAGGCCAGTTCCTCCGTAGAGGACGCCGATCGATGAGGTCGCAGAGACGACACCTCCGTTGGCTTGGAGCGGGCCGTTGAGGGAGCCGATAGTGAGGGTGGAATTGAAGGCGGCCGATCCACCGAACGTGTTGGAGCCATTGAAAGCCTGGGTACCAGTGAATGTGTTGCTGGCATACGTCTTGGGGATGGTGGATGAGGCGCTGATGTAGCTGTTCACCAGGGCGTTGGAGTAGTAGAGGTTGGAGGAGCCCTGAGTGAGGCCATCAGTAGTAGTGGCATACCAAGAAGTTTGTGTGAGGTATGTTGCGGCAGCCGATGCAGAGGTTAGATACAAAGAGAGGTCAGTGAACGTTGGCATCCCCAGCGAGCTGGTAGCTACCCACTGTGTGCCTGATCCGGTGGATTGGAGGATGGAACCGAGAGAGCCGGCTGAAGTTGAGCCATCATAGAGCTGGCCTGAGACCCGGAGGTTGGTAGCGAGGAGGTTGGGTAGCGTGGAAGTCGCTGAAGTCGATGTCGCGGTGAAGTAATCGGCTCTGACGTCTTGGTTGAATACTCCCCTGCCGTCGACAGAGAGCTTGGCATACGGAGACGTGGTGCCGATGCCGACGTTGCCGCCCATGAAGTTGGCGACGACGGGATTGGCCTGCGTCGTCGAGGCGACGAAGGCGGAGATCGTGCCGCGGGAGAAGATGCCGGAGATGCCCGCAGTGAGACCACCCTGGGCATAGATGTCGCCGCCAATGAGAACATTGTTCCTGACACTGACGGTGCCCGCCTCTACGGATCCGGCATATGTAGACGGCGTCTTGAATCCATCGATGCGCGCGATCTTGAGGCCAGACGACCCTGCCGTCAGATAGGCATATGTGCCCGATACGAAGCTCCTCGTCGAGACAGTCGTCAATGTCCCGACCAGCGATGGTGCCGATGGTCGAGAGACGTCGACGACTACGAACTGCTGATTGCCGGGCTCTGCGTTGTTCATATACGCATAGTCTCCAAAGACGCGTATGCTCGATGATATGTAGTCTGCCCCACTCGTATATGAGCCGACTAGCGATGGAGACACGGGATTTGATACATCGATGATCAACATCCCTGATCCGAATCCATCCGCCAGATATGCATACCTGTCAGACACATACACTGCCGTAGCTGTACCAGCGCTGTTGTACGTCCCTACCAACACCGGTGACACCGGATTGGAGATATCGACGATTTGCAGACCTCCGGTATCATCAGCGACATAAGCATACGGTCCGACGACATACACGGCATTAGCGAATCCGCTGGTGTCATACGAGCCCGTCGTCCGTGGCGCGCGCGGATCGGAGATATCGATGACTGATATGCCTGATCCTCCTGTAGCCACATAGAGGAACTTGCCCGACGGATAGATGCCGTAGGCGTTGATCGAGGTCACTGTCCCTACGACAGCGGGAGATGCAGGATTGGAGACATCGATGATCCTGATCCTGAAGTTGGCGGAATCCCAGACGTATAGATAGTCGGCGGATCCGGTGATAGTGGTGGCTGTGCCGGAGATATCATACGTCTTGACCAGAGTCGGAGCTCGCGGATCTGACACATCGAGGATCTGTATGCCTGACGTGCCATCTGCCACATATCCATACGTGCCGGATACGAAGACGTCTACGGAGCTTCCTGATGTATCGTACGATCCGACCAACGTGGGCGATCCTACAGCACTATGGACGATGCTTCCCCCGGCTATAGCGAGCTTTGTCGTAGTCGTAGCAGTTGTGGTACCGATCAGGACTGCTCCTCCACTCGTCGCGAGATACGCGCTCGCGGATGATGTGAGCGCGGTCGTGGAGGCATAGGGGAATGTCGACGCTGTCGTCGAGGTCGCGGTGAAGTAAGATGCTCGCGTCTCTCCCGTGGAGAGGATCGTCAATTTGGCTGAGTCTGAAGGGCCGATCATGGTAGAGTTCGCGATCGCATTGGTGATACCTGATCCGAATACAGAAGCGCCTCCGGCGGAAACTACGTTGTTGTAGCCGAACGCGGACGATGCGTTGCCAGAAGCGGTATTCAATCTTCCGAATGCGGATGTCTCTACGTTTGAAGCAGTGTTGTTGGTTCCGAAAGCGGATGAGGAATTGGCTGACGCGGTGTTGCTATAACCGAAGGCGGAAGATACCGAGAGACCACTCGCCACATTGAGCGCTCCGACAGTGATCGCGGCTGATACTCCGGAAGCTCTGTTGTCGTAGCCCAACGCGACGGCAGAGTTGCCTGACGCAACATTGGCGGATGACGATCTCCCGCTTTGAATATCGATGGAGTCAGAACCGCGCGCGTTGCCAGTGACATCTCCGGCGACTACGGAACCATTGGAGCGAGCTATGTCGAGGGCTCCGGCGATGGATACATCATAGGCAAAGGTCGATGTCGCTGAAGTGGATGTGGACGTGATGTAATTGACGGTCGGAGATGTAGATGCCGCCAAAGCTGACGTGCCCCCAGGCGAGTACACCCAGCCTTGTCCAAATGAGCTACCCCCTGTCCCACCCTGAGATACATCGAGCGTCCCTGAGATGGATGAGAAAGCGATCCCCAGCGAGCTGGTAGCTACCCACTGTGTGCCTGATCCGGTGGATTGGAGGATGGAACCGAGAGAGCCGGCTGAAGTTGAGCCATCATAGAGCTGGCCTGAGACCCGGAGGTTGGTAGCGAGGAGGTTGGGTAGCGTGGAAGTCGCTGAAGTCGATGTCGCGGTGAAGTAATCGGCTCTGACGTCTTGGTTGAATACTCCCCTGCCGTCGACAGAGAGCTTGGCATACGGAGACGTGGTGCCGATGCCGACGTTGCCTGCGATGAGGGTGCCACTATAGTCCGACAACGTACCATTTCCTACAGCGAGCACTCCTGCGCCATATCTGGAGAGTCCAACATCAGGTGAACCATCATAGTAGTGGCTGCCACTCCTCCACGCCTGGAGATACCCACTGCCCATATACATAATGTTTCCATTCGATGCTGATATGTCTATCCCGGATTGCCCCAATCTAACCCCATTACCTGTAAAGACACCGAATTGATTCAAATTACCTGAACCGACAACAACACTGCCTGCCGTGGTTATGTTCCCCGCAACATACGCATTCCCCGTCGTCGTCGCATTACCCGAGATGGTGAGACCTCCGGTGGTGCTCCCGTCACCGATGGTGGTCGAGGCATATGAGGTCAGGCCTCCAGTGAATGAGAGCGCAGTGGAGGTGGCGTTGGAGGGGAATGGGTATGCGAACGAGGCATAGCTCCCAAGATCAGCGAACGTCGGCAGGCCGAGGGACGAGGTGGCCGTGAGCGCGTATCCTCCCGAGGCATTACCGAGGAGAAGCTGTCCATATGTGGGAGCGGAGGTGATACCGGTTCCCCCGTAGAGGACACCGACGGAAGAGGTAGCGGAGACGACGCCGTTGTTAGCCTGCAACGGGCCATTCAGGGAGCCGACAGTGAGGGTGGAATTGAAAGCGGCCGATCCACCGAACGTGTTGGAGCCATTGAAAGCCTGGGTACCAGTGAATGTGTTGCTGGCATACGTCTTGGGGATGGTGGATGAGGCGCTGATGTAGCTGTTCACCAGGGCGTTGGAGTAGTAGAGGTTGGAGGAGCCTTGGGAGAGATCGTCAGTGGTCTTGGTGGTGAACCAGTAGTCGGTCGAGGTAGTAGCCCAGCGAGAGACCGTGGAATCCCAATACACGGCAGAGGTCGTCGAGAAGGAGTTGGCGAGGTAGTAGCTGCCCTCCTGGCCATCCAGGGTGCCTGTCCAATCACCGGCCGTCGAGAGCGAGATGATATTGTTGGAGATAGAAAGCGGAGACGTAGCTGAGGTGATGCGATTCTGGTAGGAAGAGTTCCATTCCGTCGTCGAAGCGACAAGCGGTATGACATACCCTGTCGTGGTCGAGAGGACGCCGGTCGAGGAATTGTATGAGAGACCGACGACGTCCTCGGAGATGGCTGCGCGGGCACGAGCGTCAGTGTAGTAGAGATTGGATCCTTCGGCGATATTGGTGGTGAGCAGGCCCAAGGATGAGGTAGCGAGCTGCTGCCATCCGCCGCCAGCATATGATCCGAGCAAAATACCGGCCGCTGACGGACTGGAGATACCCGTACCTCCCCCACCAGCAGAAAGCGTGCCGGATATCGTAGCAGGAGCGAAGGTGAAGGTGGAGCCTGAGTTGGTGATGCCGTTCGAGATGGTGAGACCATTCCATGAAGCAGCCGAGGAAGTAGCGAAGGTGAGCGCGCCGGTCTGAGCGGAGCCGTATGTCTGTTGGAGCGATGTTACAAACGCTGATGACGTGGCGATCTGATAGAGCGTGCCACTATTGGCGCCGATGAGGCCAGAGAGAGATCCGAGGACAGGGGCATTGGCGAAAGAGTTCGAGCCGCTCCAGGTGTTGTTGTCGGAGAGGATGGTAGATGAAGCAGTCGATATGGTGATCGAATCGCCCGCATTGAAGGCCGTGCCATTCACCGTGCCGAGAGAGCCGGAGAGATATCCTGTGCTGAGCGTAGTGGTTGCGATGATAGTCCCATCAGCATCGGTAGCGAGGAGCGCGTCTGAGACTCCTGTGATGGCGAGGCTCGTCGTCGTCGCATTGCCCGAGATGGTGAGGCCGCCGGTGAGTGTCACGTTGCCGCCAAATCTCGAATTGCCTGACACTTCGAATATATCGCCTGTGGTTGAGGTCGCGTTGGTGCCGATGAGGACGACATTGGATGTATCTGAGGGATACACGGCCAGACTATCGCTCGTGGTCGCCCATGCCGCCGCGCCGCCACCTCCACTGCTCGTGAGATCAGAGTACCACCCCGGTATGCCCCCACTGAGCTTGAGCACCAGGCCATTGGACCCTCGCGGAAGCCTCGTGAGCACGCCCGCTGAATTGGCGTAGAGGATATCTCCCTCGGCATATGTAGAGAACCCTGTTCCGCCATACACAGAAGATATCGTCGATGACGCTGAGACATCTCCTCCTATCGCCTGCAATGGGCCACTCAGAGATCCCACAGTCAGTCCACTAGCAGTGAGTCCTCCGGTGAAGGTCTGCGCTCCGGTGAAGGTGTTCGTGGCATACGTCTTGGGGATGGTGGATGAGGCGCTGATGTAGCTGTTCACATCAGCATCTCCATACGCGCCAGCTCCTGTGATGCAGACCCCATCGATAGCAAGACATCCGCCATCCAGGTCGATGCCATTGGCGAATGTCGACGTTCCTGTTCCAGAGACGGTCAGCTGTCCGCCGATAGATACATCAGAGGAGAAGGCGCCCGTGGTCCCCGAAAAAGATGACGACACTATCGTCGAATTGGAGATCGTCGAACCAGATATCGACGAGAGATCTACCAGACCGCTGCCCGCATCCTCATCGCCATTCTCCATCGAGTCATAGATAGCATCTACCTGCAGACGAGAGCGCGCCTGCTCGGCGATGAATCGATACTCCAGATCGTCCAGCTTCTGCGCCAGCAGGTCGTCCTGTCGTTCGACGATGACCGTCTGAGGTTGGATGATGCGTTCGACGATCGTCTTGGCCGGGATCGTAGGGATCACCGAGATGGTCGGGGGCGCGACCGTCTCCCCGACTGTCGTCACTGGCGCGGACGGAGCGATGGCGTATGTCGAGACCTCTGATACGACGCATGACGAGCGGCTCCCGAAGAGCGCAGATGACAGAGCGCACTTCATCCCATCCCATGCCTCGCCGATACCCGCGACGAGCGGCGTGCCCGTCTTCGACATCTGAGCGACCGGACTCATGACCATGCCGACAGAACGATCGATCACACGCGAGATCGTCTGCGTATCGAGAGCCGCGTATCCTATCGATCCGACCATCACCAAGCCGATGATGACCATCATCGCGCGCGTCATGATCCTCTGACGCATCAGATCCCACGAAGATCCGAGCGCGACGCGAGTCCTATCCTTGATCGCCTTGGTTGCTTCAGCGACGCCATCCAGCCGTATCGTCTCACGTGCCGAACCGACCTTGCTCTTGGACAAGGACGGCAGAAGCTCTCTATCATCCTTCGCATATATGTATGATGAACCGCTCGTATCCGTAGAGGCTTGTATATCATCCGTCGCCCTCGATACAGGCTCCGATCGCGCCACACTGCCCTGCTCGATACTGACTGAGTCCGTGATATTCTCTCCTGATTCGACTCGCTGTCGACGTCCTGTATAGAAAGTATCAGTAGACTTTTGGTGATTGATCAACGATGCCGAATCGATGAACCACGTGCGTCCCAGCATGCGAGCTGCGACCTTTCCTTCGCGACACAATTGTCCGATATAGTCCTTGGAATACTTGGTCATCTCGGAAGCTCGTCTGACCGAGATGAACTCTCTCTCATTGATTGTGACGACGTCTTTCATCACTCATAAGTATACGGTTCTTATCTACAAAAAGTCTCTGTGGATAAGCTATTTCCACGATCTACAAAATTAAAACGCTCATATCGCATTTTAAACGGTCGTCTGTGACTACCACCTACCAAACGACGTCAGTGAAGCTCACCTCTAGATCTGAAAAAATGCATCAACAAAAAATTGCGTTCTCATAGCCTACCTTACTAAACCAAAATAAAGCATCATATATTTATCCACATATAGTATATAGTTTATCAAGCTTTAGTAATGCTATACTATATGCACAATAGATTTACGCAATCATAAACCACACCACCATGTCCCAAGAATCCAAGATAGTTACCATCAAAGAAGCATCGAGAATGTTAGGGGTTACCCCTCTTACCCTGCGTAACTGGGACAATAGCGGCAAGCTCAAGGCGCTCCGACATCCGATCAATAATTACCGTGTCTACAAGCGCGCTGATATCGAGCGTCTGATCGAGGAGATCGGCAAGAATGAGTCTCCTACGAGGAAGCGCTACTCCAAAAAGGCCGTCAGGAAGCTCCAGGTGCGTCATATGGACCAATCTTAGCGACCAGAATGTTTGTATCCTTTATTTAATTCATATAATCGACGTTTGCGTATTCTAGATGACACCCTGATCAGCTACCTGGGGTGTCATTTTACTTACAATGATCAGAGATGTGTGGCGACACGCCTGCACAATACCGGTGTCAAAAAGATGCCTGAACTGGATTGAAAATTGGCCTCATTTTCGTTATTATGTACATACGTAACTCCTGCCTGAAATTTCTTCTCAAGAACCTACCTAGCATCTACCGCCATGTCATCATATATACCGACCATCGGCCTCGAGATCCACGCGGAGCTCAGGACATCTTCCAAGATGTTCTGCTCATGCGTCAATGATCCTGATGAGGCTCGTCCCAATACCAATGTCTGCCCCATCTGCATGGGTCATCCTGGTACGCTTCCTGTACTCAACAGAGAAGCGATCCGCCACGTGCTCCGGATCGGTACGGCCGTCGGCGGGACGCTCGCAGATTTCACCGAGTGGGATCGCAAGAACTATTTCTATCCAGACATCCCCAAGGGATACCAGATCAGCCAGTACGCCTACCCGCTCGTCTCGGGAGGATCGCTCGCCGGCGTCGAGCTCGAACGCATCCATCTAGAAGAAGACACTGCTAGCTCGACGCATGATGCGCATGAGAAGAGCCTCGTCGACTTCAACCGTTCCGGCGTTCCGCTCATGGAGCTGGTGACCAAGCCGGTCATCCGCGATGCCGCGACCGCCGTCAGATTCGCGCGCGAGCTCCAGCTCCTCCTGCGCTATCTCTCCGCCGGAGAAGCCAACCTCGAGAAGGGCGAGATGCGCATCGAGGCCAACATCTCCGTCGCCTCCCCTGCCGACACTGAGGCGGGACGATTCGGGACCAAGACCGAGGTCAAGAATCTCAACTCATTCAGCGCGGTCGAGCGGGCGGTCGCCTACGAGATCGAGCGACAGTCATCTTTGCTCGCCGACGGCGAGAGCGTCACACAGGAAACGCGCGGCTGGGATGATCGCGCGCAGGAGACCTATTCACAGCGATCCAAGGAAAGCTCGCATGACTATCGCTACTTCCCCGATCCGGACATACCCAAGCTCAAGATCTCCGAGATCCCCGAATTCTCCGCCGATTCTTTGAGGAAGGACCTGCCAGAGCTTCCGTGGATCAGACGCGACCGTTTCAAGAAAGACTTCGGCATGACCGACAAGGAGGTCGCCGTATTCATCGAGTCCCCCGACCTGGCTGATTACTACGAGGAAGTCGTCGGGTATCTGGCTACAGGCGATGCTAAGTCTGCGAAATTGGCGACCAATTATGTGCTCACGGATTATCTCAAGCTGGTCAGAGACGCGCAAACGGCTGCTTCAAGAGCAATCCAAGACACCACGAAGACAGGAGACGCTTCGGGATCAACTCAAGATACCGCGCAAACAGCAGAGGCTCCGGAGCCACAACTAACGAACGATGACTCATCATTCGTATCGAACGTCCCGTCATCTCTGTATTGGAATCTCTCGCCATCCGTCTTCGCCGAGCTCATATCCATGATCAACGCCGGCGAGCTCTCGTCTCGCGGCGCCAAGGACCTGCTCAAGATCCTCTTCACCGAACAGGCCGTCTCCGCCAAGAAGACTGCCGAGGAACGCGGCTTGCTCCAGAAGAGCTCAGCCGAAGACCTCGTACCTGCCATCGAACAGGTCATCGCCTCCAACGAGAAGGCTATCGCCGAGTACAAGGCCGGCAAAGCGGCTTCCCTACAGTACCTGATCGGCCAAGCCATGCGGGCCACCAAGGGCGCCGGCAATCCGGATATGATCAGGAAGTTGCTGGTGGAGAAGATCGGGTAGGTTCGACTCTGTAAAATACGTATGCAAAAAAGCCAGATAGAACATCATTCTATCTGGCTTGAAGCAAACAAGCTGCTTTGTCAGCTCGCATTAAGCGATCCGATCTGCAGTGAACCGAGGCTCATCCCACACTTCCACAAAGTACTGCTCTTTCCCAAGCGTGACTACGAGGAACGGATCGGGTTTGCGAGTCAGTTCATCGACCTCAAATGTCGCTTGTGGACAGAAATGGCCGATCTCCACTATCGTGCTCGCAACTGATCTCGGGATGTCCTTGGTATATCCTTGGAGAGGAGTCTTCTTCCACTCGAGATTTCTCGGTCCGCAGAAGAGCAGATCGAACCACGCGATTGGTCCAAATCCGAAACAGAGCACATATTCCCCGATTCTGCTCCTAGTAGGATGATCTTCTTCCGACTTGGATAAAGCACCACCAATCAAGACAAATACAACTGGAACAATCGCAAACAGCGAGATAACCACTGGCTCGACATAATAGCCAAGCATAATGGTCAGAGTCGACCATCCCATACATCCACAAAAAAGTATCGTGCACAACAGTGCAACGAATGTGAATGCTATCGTGACGCTTTCCTTTTCAAAGGAAAGCATCGGGTGCTCCATGAGCTGGAGCGGCTTGCGCAACATCGCCTTTTTGTATTTCTCGACGCTTTCGGCCTTGAACGGCTTCACACCGGCCTGACGTAATGCAGTAGCAAGCGGCTGGGGCGTCTCGATCCGAGCCTTGGTGGCACGGAGCTCGGCAATCTTCACAAGACGCGCCTCTTCTTGCGCTTTGAGCGATGGTAGGACATAACCGATGCTCTCCAGTCTTTTGAGAAGCATCTCGTCCTCTCCCCCGCGTTCCAATTCCGCGATCTCGGCATCAGTCGGAGCTTTTTCTCCGCTGTAAAGGATCGCGTCGTCGCGTTCCAGCAGACCGACATGGCTTTTCTTCATAGTTCTTTCCTTTCATTTCTTGTGTGAGTTGTTTGTCAAAGGAATACAAGGCACCCGCCTATATTCCATTCTACATTTACTAAGTTAATTATAAATTATTTGCAATAAAAAGTCAACCTGGATAGTTCTGGGGGTAAAATTGAGTCCTTTATCTACTTTCAGCAAAAATCTAAAACCCACCGTATTCTAATATACCTGAATCCATGCGGTCTTTCACTGCAATCTCTTCACAATCTCCTCCCCCACCTTCTTCACCACCTCATCATCCAAGATGCTCACCTCAAGGATATCTTCGTTGTGCTTCGAAATGATCTCGCGAGCCTTTGACACAGTATCAGCATCCGCCATGTCCGTCTTGCTCAAGATCACCGTCTCCTTTTTGTCCGCTAGACCGTTGCCGTATTTGGCTAGCTCATTCCTGACATCGAGATAGGTCTTCTCTATAGAATCGAGCGAGTTCTCCAGCGAGACCAGATGAAAAAGCACCTTGGTCCGCTTCACGTGTTTCAAAAACTTATGCCCCAGACCCTTGCCCTCGGAAGCTCCCTCGATGATACCCGGGATGTCAGCCAAGATGTATCCGTGCAGTGCGCCCAAGTGCGGATCGAGCGTGGTGAAGGCGTAACTGCCCACCTTGGAATTGGCGCGGGTCAACGCGTTCAAGAGGCTCGATTTGCCGGCATTGGGAAGGCCGATGAATCCGGCGTCGGCGATCAGATCGAGTTCGACGACGAAGTCCGCGTCTTCTCCCGGCTGTCCCGGCGTCGATTGCAGAGGTTTGACATTGGTCGAGGCCTTGAAATGCTCGTTGCCGAGGCCGCCCCGGCCGCCATGCAGGATCTTGGCCGTCTGCCCCTCTTCGACGAGCTCGACTTCACGACCCGTCTTCATATTCCTGATCAGGGATCCTACAGGAAGATCTATATGAAAATCATCACCAGCGCCGCCTTGACGACTCCAATTGGCCCCATCTTCTCCATCGCCAGCCATGAACTCTTTGGTCGTCTTGTGGCGTGCGAGAATGTTGGTATCACGGACCGCGCGGACGTATACGTCGCCGCCGGGGCCGCCATTGCCTCCTCCCGCGCCGGAGAATTCCTTGCTCTTCTCATGCTTCCAGCGCACGACGCCATCGCCGCCACGACCAGCACGAGCATGGAACGCTATCTCATCGATGAATGCCATGGGATTGAAAATTGAAGATTGAAGATTGAAGATTCGAGACCGGAGATCGGGACCGCTCGTCACTGATTGGCGACGATATCGACATCCCTACGATGAGACGACGCCTTGTAGATATCCAAAAGCGAGAAGAGGAACGCCAAGATGATAGGGCCGAGCACAAAGCCGATAGGCCCAAAGAATGCTAGACCGCCCAACACTGAGATGAGGACCATGAACGAATGGACCCGAATGCCGCGATTCATGAATACCGGTGCCAGGAAATTGTCTATGAGACCGACCGCCAACATGCCCCAGATGAGGAGTCCTATAGCCGGACCAGTCGCGCCGACCAAGAAGAGGTAGGCGATCGCCGGCACGACTACGAGCGATGTGCCGATGCCTGGTATGAGCGCGGCGATGGCCGCCACGAATCCCCACAGAGCAGGGCTCGGCACGCCGAATATCCAGAAGCCGATGCCTACGAGAGTTCCCTGGATGATCCCGATCAAGATCGATCCTGCGAAGATGGCGTAGATAGTGCGCTGCATCTTGCGCATGATCTTCTCATCGTCAGCATCGCCAAGCGGAGAGAGGGTGATGATCTGGCGCTTGAGCTCCCGACCATCCCGCAAGAAATAGAACAAGGCGAGCAACATGATGAATCCGCTGAAGAAGAGCTTGGTGATGCCGGTGAATATGGCGTCGAGATTGGAGAATGCCCACTCCAAGCCGCGCTTGAGGATGGCGGTGATATTGAACGAGTCGAACGAATAGTCAGGATACAGGCTGAACAATTTGAGGGTCAATACGTCAGACCACGCGTTGAGCGTGCCGATAAAGTGAGAACGGTTACCTTCATCGACCAGATATGCGTACATGGTCTGAATTTCGGCATAAATCTTGCCGACGATGAGAAGCGCCGGGATCAGGATGATGAGCACTACCAGGAAGAGCGTGAGTAAAGCCGCCATGCTGGAGCGCTCTTTGTTCTTGAACAGAGACGAGAGCACCTTGCGATGCAGAGGCCCAGCGACGACTGAGAGCGCCGCCGCGAGCACGATGGGAGTCAGGAATGGCAAGAAAATGAGCACCGCCAAGACGATGACGGCGAGCAGAAGTCCGTAGAAGAAATAACTGGGAGATCCTGTGATCATGGCATCACTGTACCATGGATGTATGAATAAGGGAAATAGGATATCGTGCCATGGTGCCTTACTTGCCTGAAATCTCGATCAGCTCCTGTTCGACGATCTTCGCGACATATTCAGACGATGAAGGCTGGTCAAAGAGGAATCTGCCTTTGAACGACGCGCCACGCAAAAGCATGGGCAACCAGTGGATATCATCCGACCACATCTGATCATATGGTATGTCCGCTTCTGCGAACCACTGCGGCCGCATCTCCTCGGTCTCGACCGGATCTCCGGAAAAATCGTCGACCTTGAATACATGTACTTCGAGGATCTTGGGGTCATTTTGGAATTCAAAATCGAGCGTGCCGACCTGATGCATCACCGTCGCTTCGATGCCTGCCTCTTCGCGCATCTCTCTCCGAGCGGCCTCACCTATAGTCTCCCCTTCTTCGACCTTGCCCCCGAAGCCGTTCCAATGTCCCGCTCCGAACCCGCGCTTCTTCATCCCGAGGAGGACGTTCCCGTCACGACGGACGATGCAGAGCGTGAGGAGTTTGCGAGGTCTGTTTTGCATGATCATATAGCGATTATCGGTCATACCTTCATCTCTTTCAAGAGTTTGTCATAGCATGCGACGCACAAATGGAATTTCTTCACCATGCCCTTCTTCGGCGGACTCAACAATATCCCACCGAATTTTTTCAGCTCTTTCTTACAACTATCGCATTTTGGTTTTATAGACATAATACCTATTTCCCATGACACTTCTTGTACTTTTTACCCGAACCGCAGGGACACACATCATTCCTACCGATCTCCGGTTCTTTTTTCGTAGATTGGTTCGATTTGTCGGATCCATCGCCCGCTCCGATGACCGAGGCATTCTCATGGACCTCTTTGAATTCAGCTTGCTGGACTTCCCCTGTGGCTTGCGCTTTGCCGCTTTCCACCGGGACAACATGCGGCAGAACCTTGACCACCCGATCCGCCAATGCCGCCTGCATCTCTCGGAAGAGACGGAGTCCCTCCTTCTTGTATTCGACCAGAGGATCGCGTTGTCCATACGCGCGTAGATTGACGCTGGAGCGGGTATAATCCATGACCTCGAGATGCTCGACCCAGAACATATCGATCGCTTGGAGGAGCACCACGCGCACGGCGTTGAGGAACATATCACGGCCATGCTCCGAGAGCTTTTTATCTAGTATAGTTCCGAGTTCCGAGTTCCCCGCCTTCGCTCCGCTTTGCGGAGCCTCGGCAGGCGAGCCAGTTCCGAACATGCCATCTGCCACCGACGACTCGAGACTTTTTGACTCATCTAACCCAATAATACCTCTTAACCCTCTTTCCACATCATCCGTCGTCCCGAGCAATATATTCCTGCGACGCTCATAGACGCTCCGGCGCTGGGTGTTGATGACATCATCAAATTCTAGGACGTGCTTGCGAGAATCGAAATTGTATCCCTCGATCCGTTCCTGAGCGCTCTCCAATGAGCGCGAGATGAGCTTGTGCTGGATCGGCTCGTCCTCGGCAACGCCGAGCTTGCCCATCATAGACTTGAGCATATCCGAAGCGAAGACGCGCATCAGCGTATCCTCGAGCGACACGAAGAATCTCGTCTCTCCCGGATCGCCTTGGCGACCCGAACGCCCGCGGAGCTGATTGTCGATGCGTCGAGCTTCATGACGCTCCGTACCGATGACATAGAGACCACCGAGGTCCTTGACCTCCTGATACGACTCCTGGGTGCTCGGATTGCCGCCGAGCTTGATGTCGACGCCGCGACCGGCCATGTTGGTGGCGATGGTGACCGCGCCTTTCTTGCCTGCTTGTGCGATGATCTCGCCTTCTTTCTCATGGTTCTTGGCATTGAGCACCTGGTGCGATATACCCTCGGATGTGAGGAACTGTGAGAGGAGCTCGTTCTTCTCGATAGAGACAGTGCCGATCAAGACCGGCTGTCCTTTGTCATTGAGCTCCTTGACTGTACGCGCCAACGCACGGAACTTGCCGACCTCCGTCCTGAAGATATGGTCGTTGTGGTCGGTACGGACGGGCTGTCTATTGGTCGGTACTACGGCAACCTCGAGACCATAGACCTTGAAGAATTCTTCTGACGAAGTGACGGCCGTCCCTGTCATCCCAGAAAGACGGGGGTACATGCGGAAGAAGTTCTGATAGGTGATAGATGCGTAGGTGCGGGATTCCTGCTGTATAGAGACGCCTTCTTTGGCCTCGATAGCCTGATGCAATCCATCAGACCAGCGACGTCCCGGCTGGAGACGTCCCGTGAAAGTGTCGACGATGATGATCTGGTTGTCTTTGACGACGTATTCCTTGTCGCGAGCATAGAGCGCCTTGGCCTTGACTGCGGTCTCGAGGTGATGGACATGCTTGATGCCCTTGTCGGTGTAGATATTGTCGATGCCCAGCATGCGCTCAGCTTTAGCGATCCCGTCTGAGGTGAGAGAGATAGCGTGGCGCTTTTCATCGACTGTATAGTCGGTATCCTGCACGAACGACGCCACCATCGAAGCGAACTGACGATACGTGGACTCGGCATCGCGCGTGGGAGCGGAGATGATGAGCGGGGTGCGCGCCTCGTCGATGAGTATAGAATCGATCTCGTCAACCACGGCATAGTGCGGCTCGCGCTGACGCAATCGATCGGATCGATATTCTAGATTGTCGCGCAGATAGTCGAAGCCGAACTCGTTGTTGGTCCCGTAGGTGATATCGGCGGCATAGGCCTCATGGCGCGTGACGGGCCGTAGGAATTCGTGGACGACCTTGAAGCCACCGGTCGCGTCGCGCTCCTTGTCGAGAGGATCTCCGGAAACTTCCGCTATCTTCCCCGCGACCTGCGGAACTCGCTCCGCCACGCTCCGCTCAGACAGTCCTCGGTCTTGGGAAGACACGGAAGTTTCCGGGATCTTATGCGCCGGATCGTACAAGAATGACTGATCGCTGTTGATCACACCGACTGAAAGCCCGAGGAACGCGTATATCTGTCCCATCCAGACCGCGTCACGACGTGAGAGATAGTCGTTGACCGTGACGACATGGACGCCCCTGCCGGTGAGGGCATTGAGATAGGTGGGGAGCGTAGCGACGAGCGTCTTGCCCTCGCCGGTGCGCATCTCGGCGATAGCTCCGCTGTGGAGCACCATGCCGCCGATGAGCTGAACATCGAAATGCCTCTGTCCGAGCGTGCGCCGAGACGCCTCGCGGACGACCGCGAATGCCTCGGGAAGGATCTCGTCCAGGACCTTCTTCTCAGTTTCAGCGTCATAGGCGATCGACCCGACCTTTGCCAGATCTCCCGTACTCGCCGCCTTTTCCTGTCTCTTGTCTCTTGCTTCTTGAAGTTCCTTTCTGAATTCGTCCGTTTTGGCCCTCAACTGCTCATCAGAGAGCGCCTTCATACCCTCTTCTAGGGCGTTAATACGCGCGACCAAGGGCTGGAACGGCTTGACGCTCTTGGTATGAGAACGGCTGAATAGATTGCTCAAAAAGGCCATAGAGACAGGCACTGTAGCATATTTCAGGGGAATAAAAAACTAGTTCACCCACTCCACCTCCCCCTCGATATCAATGCCCGTCTTGTCTTTGACCTCCTTCATCAGCCGATGCGCCAGTGATACTACCTCCTCCGAAGTAGCTCCCGGTTTGGTGACGAGCACCAGGGCCTGCTTCTCATAGACGCATGCATTGCCTGCGCACAACCCTCTAGCATCGCACACTTTGTCCAGGATCCAGCCGAGCGAGACCTTGACCCGACCATCCGGCTCGGGGAATCCGGGAAGCTCCGGATACGCCCGCTTCAGCACATCGAAATGATCGGCGGCTATGATCGGATTCTTGAAGAACGACCCCGCCGTCCCCCAGAGCTTCCAGTCGGGGAGCTTGTTCCAGCGGATATCGATGACGGCATCGCGCACCTGTGCGAGCGTAGGATGCTCGATGCCTTTATGGGAGAAATATGCCGCCACATCCTTGTACGAGATATCTAAGACTCCCTGTCTCCGTAGATCGAAATCGACGCGCGTCACGATATACCTCCCTTTCTCCCTCTTGAAGACACTGTCCCGATACGAGAACATGCACGCTTCGCGCGACATATCGACGAACGCGTCCGTGTGTGTGTCGTAGGCACGCACGCTCCGTATGCTCTGCGCGACCTCGGCACCATAAGCCCCGATATTCTGCACTGGTGCCGCTCCGACGGTGCCGGGGATCGCCGAGAGGTTCTCTATCCCATACAGACCGCGCTGGACTGCATATTCGACGAGCGTATCCCACTGCACGCCCGCCCCACAGCTCACGAGCATCGGACCGACCCCTTCATCGGGCGAACCCTCTCGTTCCGTATCAGCCCCTCCCTCTTCGATCCCACCTATCTCCATTTTGATCACCAATCCATCGAAGCCTTTGTCGCTCATGAGGATGTTGGACCCGCCACCCAGCACGAAGATAGCGGAACCGCGCTCGCGCGCAGAAGCTACGGCCCATCGGAGCTCATCTTCGCTCGTCACAGAACAAAAAAATCGGGCCGGCCCTCCGATCTTGAACGTCGTATATTGCGCGAGCGGTATATTCTCTTGTATCTCCATGGTAGGTTGCGCCGAATGATGGCGACGGGTGTGAGCTCCAAAATAAAATGTTTAAAGTTTGTGAGTACAGCCGTCGCCGTCACTTGGTACAATCTCTCTCTAGTATACTGGGTACCTATATTACGAGGCAAGCCGCCACCCGCACCCGCAGGGTAGACCTGCGTATATACGCAGGTCTACCCTGCGGGTGGCGGTACACTGCGATTCACCACGCAAAAACCCGCCAAGGGCGGGACTTTGCGAAACATTTATTTGAAGTGCCCACAATGGGTACTCACGATGTGTAGTATAGCATATATACACAAGATATGCAACCCCTATGGGGGTAGTTATCCACATATATGCCCACATGGTCTATTGTTCGCAGATACAGACACACTCTGTGAGAGCCTGCGGTATGTTACAATATGCAGATACGATCATGGAGTACACTATCATCTTCCGTTCTATACCTCCTTCTACGCTCTATACGATATCCGCTTCCCTATTTGCTATATCTGTAGCGAGCATCTTGTTCCTGATCATACGCATCGTCTGGGACAAGCTCGCCAAGAACGAGATCCTCAAATACGAGTTCATCACCATCGTCGCGCACAAGTTTCGCACGCCGCTCACCCATATCAAGTGGGCTTCGAGCGAGCTCCTGACCTCCGAACAGGACCCCTACCGTCAGCAGACGATACGCGAGCTCCAGGAGTCCAATGACAAGCTCATCAAATTGACCAATACCCTCATCGAGATAACCGATACCGACAGCGGCACATCTACTTCTTATGAATTCTCTCCCGTCTCGCTATCAGAATTGATGCAGGCAGCGGGATCTTCCTTCAAGGACGAATTCCATGCCAAGAACGTATTCTTCACCACACAGCCTCCAGTCGGAGATGCCCACATCATGATCGACCGCAATCGCATGGATTTCGTCCTACAGACCCTGCTCGAGAACGCGCTCCACTATACCTCTCCCGGCAAGAATGTCGCGCTATCCGCTCGGATCGTAGGCAAGAAAGTTCAGATAGCGGTCACCGACCAGGGCATCGGCATCAAGAAAGAGGACCTGCCGCTCATCTTCAGCAAGTTCTTCAGGACAGAAGACGCGCAAAGAGCCGATACCGAAGGGTTCGGCGTCGGACTCTATCTGGCATCGACGATCATACGTCGTCACAAAGGATCCATCACCGTCGATTCTCCCGGAGTCGGACAAGGTACGACCTTCACGGTCACTCTCAAGAGAGCGTCCTAGCGCTCTCAACACACTGCCGCGATCATCTCGCGGCAGTGTCGTGCATGTCATATAGATATAGATCCATCACCGATCTACGATCATGAGGATAGCCTTGTCGAACAGTCTCTTGGTCGCCAGAATGACAAGCTTGAACATACGGGCATGAGAGATCTAGGCAGACTTTTTCTTCTTGCCGACCTGACGGCGAGAGACGATAAAGACGTTGGAGTATTTCTTGGGGGTACGAGTCTTCTGTCCTTTGCCGGCCGGCTTGCCCCAGCGAGTCTTGAGCCTGCGTAGACCGCGGCCTTGGCGCTGTTCACCTCCACCGTATGGGTGATCGACAGGGTTCTGCGCGGTTCCACGGACGGTCGGGCGGATACCCATCCAGCGAGAACGTCCAGCTTTGCCGATATTGACGAGGCGATTCTCCTCGTTGGAGACTGCGCCGATCGAAGCCCACGCATTCTCATGGATCTTGCGTACCTCGGTAGATGGCATCTTGATGTGGGTATAGCCCGCGTCGTTTGCGATGACCTGAGCGAATGATCCTGCGGAACGGACCAGCTTGGATCCAGAGCCCGGCTTGATCTCGATATTGTATACGAACGTTCCTACCGGGATGTTTTTGAGCGGGAGACGATTGCCGGTCTGTATCGGAGCCTTCTCGGACACGATAAAGGAGTTGCCTACTTTCATGCTCTTGGGCAGGAGGATGTAGCGCTTGGTGCCGTCCTTGTAGGAAACGAGGCCGATATAACCCGTACGGAATGGGTCATACTCTACGGTCTTGACCGTGGCGATGATGTCTTTCTTGTCGTACATGAAGTCGATCATGCGATAGAGCTTCTTGTGACCAGCACCTTTGTGACGGACCGTGATACGGCCAAATGAGTTGCGACCGACATCGCGCTTGAATCCGACAGTCAGCGCTTTGTGCGGCTCGGACGCGGTCACGTACTGCTTGAAAGGCAGGACTGACATGTGGCGACGCGATTTTGATGTTGGGCGAAATGTTTTCATGAAAGCGATGCGAATCTACGAATAATGCGAATCATACAAAATCTATCTTGTCCCCCTTCTTCAGTGTGACCATGGCTTTGCGGATTCCAGACACAGTGCCCTTGCGTCCACGGATGAATACATCTCTGGAAGGCGTATTGATGATGGAGACCTTGATCGGATCGACCTTGTAGATGGATCTGATAGCCACGGCGACCGCGTGCTTATTGGCGCCTTCTGATATCTCGAACGTATACGTGCCACTCTGGCTCAAGATGCCGGATTTCTCTGTGATACGCGGGCGGATGATGGCACCAGCTCCCCTAGGGGCACCCTGAACAGGAGCGGAGACCGTGGTCACTTGACGAGAAGCGCTCTTCTTGGCCGGAACAGCGGCATCTGCTTTGGCCGCTTTCTTGAGAGGCGCAGAACCGGCCTTGGATGTCTCATCCTTTTTGGTAGCGGCCTTCTTTTTTGATCCAAACAATGCCATGGGAGTGGTTGAGTGTTATTTGTCCAATCTTTTAATCGATACCTCTGGGTTGGTCACGATCAGGAATGTGTGGTTGAGGACAGAGACCGGATTGATGTTGCGGAACTCCTCGACGGACATATTGCCGAAATTACGGAAGCTCTTGGCGACCACGTCTGCCTTCTGATCGAGAGCGATGATGGCGGCATTGGACCTCTTGGTGGCGAGCTTCTCATACCCCTTGACCTTGGCCAATGAGTCGACGATCTTCTTGGCGTCCGCGGACTTGGGAGACGCGATCGACAGCGTATCGACGAAGAGTATCTCACCGTCTTTGAATTTGCGGGACAAAATCATGGAGAGCGCCTTGGTACGGACCTTCTTGTTGATCTTACGGGAGAAGTTCTTGTCATTGCGAGGCCCGTGAGCGACGCCGCCGCCGACCCAGATGGGAGACCTGCGGGATCCATGACGAGCGCGTCCGGTGCCCTTTTGTCTCCAGGGCTTCTTGCCGGTACCGGAGACCTCTCCGCGCGTCTTGGTGTGCGCGACAGGGGTGCGTGAATTGGAATTCATGAGACGGACGACCTCATGTACGAGATCGGCATTCCAAGGGACGCCGAAGACGTCCTTTGAAAGCGAGATCTTTCCTGTAGCTTTGCCTGATTGGTTGTAGATAGGGGCTTCCATATGAGTATGATTATCCGACGATCTCCACGAGCGTCCCTCTGCGTCCTGGTATCGCACCAGAAACATACATGACGCCTGCTTCGAGGTCAATATGAGCTATCTTGAGTCCCTTGACGGTGACGCGGTCCGATCCCATGCGACCCGCCATGCGAGTGCCGACAGGGACGCGCGTACGGAGGCCTCCGCCGATCGAACCCGGCTCACGCTCTGAGTGTTTTTGACCGTGAGAGCGCGGTCCTCCTCCGAATCCATGACGCTTGACCACGCCCTGGAAGCCTTTGCCTTTGGAGATGGCGCTCACTGTGACAGGCTCTCCCGCGGTGAACTGCGAGAGATCGATCTTGTCGCCCACTTTGAGGGTCGAGGCAGACTGATCTGTGCGGAATTCTTTGACCGAAGAGAACGCGCCGAGATCCTTGAAATGGCCCTTTTGCGCCTTGGTCAGCTTGGATGGATTGATCGATCCGGTCCCGATCTGGACCGCCTCATAGCCATCCGTACCCATGTTGCGTACCTGAGTGACTGTGTTGGACTGCACTGAAACAGCGGTCACCGGGATGGCGGTGCCGGCTTCAGTGAAGATCTGTGTCATATTCAGCTTTCTTCCGAGGATGAATTTCATGATTCAGTAATCAGTAAATCAGTAAATGGTAACCGGAAACAAGTAATCAATCTGTTTTACTGATTACTGTTTACTGATTACCTTTCAAGTCACATCATCTTCACATCGATATTCACCCCTGACGGCAAGCTGAGGTTGGTGAGCGCCTCGATGACTTTCGGGTTGGGGTTGATAATGTCGATCAGACGCTTGTGCACGCGCATCTCGAACTGCTCACGGCTGTTCTTGTCGATGAATGAAGAGCGATTGACCGTGTACTTCTTGATCTCTGTGGGTAGCGGGACAGGACCGTGCATCTCAGCGTCATATCGTGCAGCGGTATCCATGATCTGCTTGAGCGATGCGTCGAGAATCTTGTGCTCATACGCGCGCACACGGATACGGAGATGGGGTGCTTCGCCGACCACTTTGGTCTTCTTGGCGCGAGGCTTCGATGCGGTCTCCTTTTTGGCTGTGGTTTTGGTTGCCATGGGTAATGAATTAAAAGATTGAAAGAAGGAAAGATTGAAAAATTCCGGCAGTCTTGGTCAAATTTTCCAATCTTTCAATTCCTAATCTTTCAATTTCGATTTATGCGATGACTTTGGTGATAACACCTGCACCGACGGTCTTGCCTCCTTCACGGACAGCGAAGCGCTGCTTGTCTTCGAGAGCGACCGGAGCGACGAGCTTGACCTTGAAGGTGACTGTGTCTCCTGGCATGACCATCTCGACGCCCTCCTTGAGGGTCACTTCGCCAGTCACGTCAGTCGTACGGATGTAGAACTGAGGCTTGTAACCAGTGAGGAACGGGGTGTGACGACCTCCCTCCTCCTTCTTGAGAACGTATACTTCAGCCTCGAACTCGGTATGAGGTTTGACGGAGCCCGCCTTGGCCAGAACCTGACCGCGAGATACGTCATCCTTGGCGGTACCGCGGAGGAGCAAGCCGGCGTTGTCGCCTGCGATGCCTTCCTTGAGGGATTTATTGAACATCTCGATACCAGTGATGGTCGTCTTGGAAGTCTCCTTGAATCCGACGATCTCTACTTCTTCGCCGACGGTGATCTTTCCGCGCTCGATACGGCCAGTGACGACGGTGCCACGGCCTTCGATCGAGAAGATGTCCTCGATCGGCATGAGGAACGGCTTGTCAGTCTCACGGACCGGCTCAGGGATATAGGTGTCGAGCGCGTTCATGAGCTCGTCGATCTTGGCGACCCACTCCGGCTTGTCATCGATAGCGCCCGTAGCTGAGCCGCGGATGACCGGGGTGTTTGCGCCGTCGTACTTGTTCTTGGTGAGAAGCTCACGCACTTCCTCCTCGACGAGGTCGATGAGGTCCTTCTCCGGAACGAGATCGCACTTGTTGAGGAATACGATGATCTTGGGAACACCGACCTGATAGGCCAGGAGGACGTGTTCGCGCGTCTGAGGCATGACGCCGTCAGTAGCAGATACGACGAGGATGGCTCCGTCCATCTGGGCGGCGCCGGTGATCATGTTCTTGATGTAGTCAGCGTGGCCAGGAGCGTCGATGTGCGCATAGTGGCGCTTGTCAGACTCGTACTCGACGTGCGAGAGCGAGATAGTGACGGTCTTGGTGGCATCGCGGACGGTACCTCCCTTGGTAATCTCAGCATAGGCCTTCTCTTTGGCCATGCCCTTCCTGGACTGGACCGCGACGAGCGCGGCGGTCAAGGTCGACTTGCCGTGGTCGATGTGGCCGATGGTGCCCACGTTGACGTGCGGCTTGGTACGGTTGAATTCTGCTGCCATGATATTTGCTTAGTGCCCCGACCTTTTGAACCACTCGACGAGATGCGTGATTGATCCCGACGATCAGTTCAAATGGGAGGGGATAAATTTGTTAGTAGACTTGTAAAAACGCCAAAAGGCGCATAGGCCACATCCTAGCATAGGGGGTTCTGGGATGTCAAGAAACCCCGTTACCATAGCAACGGGGGTTGGAATTTTGACATAATTTAGGAACTAGTTCTCCCTGATCCGGAAGAATTTTTTGTCTCCCTCCACTTGGAATTCCAGATGCAGGATGCTCAAGGTAGTATTCGTGGTCAGCACATCGCTCCAGTCAATTAGATTGGTCGACGCCTGTATCGTATACGAGGTCTGCGGTCTGCACAGAGCACCATACAGGACATTCCCTCCTTGTACGGCAGAGACATGGAATTTCGGCCGGAACACATCGACTACTTCGATATATGTTCCCGTAGATGACAGGATCGCCTTCCCTACGCTCGCTCCACCGACGTATGTTGCCGTGATAGAGCTCATGGCAGTGGACATCTCGTCAGTAGTCCAGATGAAGCTCCCTTCTTCGGAATCCGATAAGACCTCGCATAGAAGCGTCAATTCCTTGGTTTGCCCCATCGGCACGGTCAAGTCGATCGGGAAACCGACTTGTGTGTGATAATTAGTGCCTTGGGACGGCGTGAATCCGAGCGTGTTCGTCGTCAATGGCTGACTTCCATCCATAAGGATGAATTTGAGGGACAAAAAGCTCGTCGAGTAGCTCGTGAAGATCGCGTCGACTTGTGACACGTGGACATCGTTAGTCGCCGATGTAGCATCGAGCTTGATCGAAGCGCAGACCTCGCTGTCTCCTCTGGCGATCGAAAACGCGAGGTAGTTCGGGATGAGCGACATCCGCATCCCCTCCGTGAATACGTCGACAGGACTGAATGTTTGGACGATCCCGTACTTTTCGTTGACGAGCATCATCGAGTGAGGGCCGCCGACAAGCCCGTATGAAGCAGGCGGGTACGCGGACGGCAAGGACGACGGATACGGGATGATGAGCGCCTGTGTGCCGCTCTCTGTAGCAATGCTCATATTGGTGACGAGTAGACCATAGTCCGCATAGTGGAACATCGGATTCTCGAGGATCACCAGACACGAATCATTGGTCTGGAGCCCTTCCCACGAGACGGTGTTGGTCCTGATCTCCCCAGGAAGCCAGGTCCCTCCGCCATCCCACTGGCTCGCGAACGTGGCCGGACCAGAGATCGTGAAGAATCCGCTTTCATCGGTCACGTTGACGCTCGTGTTGGTGCCGACGAGACGGATCTTGTACTGATAATTGGTCGGGTATTTCGACGGCGTGCTCAAGACAAAGCTGTTCGTGCCCGCCGAGAGCGTTCGTGAATACAGGGGCGCGTCGCCGATGACGAGGTCATCGTTGGTGTCGTACCAGTCCAGATAGACGGTGACATTCAAGTTGTCCGAATTTGTCCATGTGATGGAGTGTTTTCCGTTCGATGGGAGTTTTTTGCCCCCTGATGGATATGTGAGATCCAGGTCGGCTCGAGCCGATACCGCCATGCAGGCCACAATGGCCGCAAGATACATGATTTTCATTTGTCATTCTCTTTCTGTATGGAGTTTTCTGTTGTTGTGTGAACTATCCGCGTGGAACAATATCACATGTGTATGATATTTAACAAACGCCTACGGACCTGCTATCATCTTGGCATGATAAAAAAGATATCTGTTTTGGTGACTTTAGTCATCATTCTGGGAGTAGTGAGTTATCTATTTAAGAATAGTTCCAGTCTTTCTTCTGTGACTCAAAAGTGTGGCCCTCAGCCAACCAGTATCGAAAAAATAGGAGGACTAAACACAAAAAACTGGAAAACTGTTACCAATGATAATTTTGGTTACACACTAAAAACTCCTTCTGGGTGGCTTGTAAGCTACATCCAGAACGGAACAAAAAATATCCACTTGAGCCGGCAAGGTGGTTCGATAGTCATAACTGAGATTGAAAACGGTTTTGACGCACGAGATTGTGGGCTAGTAATTGAGCTCAATGATAGGCGTTATAACATTGAATATGACTTCGATAGAAACTTCGACGGGGGCGAACTTTGGATAGAGGAGATGGATAAGATCGTGAGCACGATTGAACCTTCTTCGCCGACAATGAGTAGCCCAGGACTAAATTATGACACTATCTATAAAGTGGATGGCTATTATTCTACATACGACCAACTCATGTACCCGCTTGATTACGATCCTGAATATGATCCATATCCAGCAACAACTACCTGCTCCGTATTCACTGTCCTTCATGGAAATAACGAGGTTATATCCTACTTCAAGGATCAAATAGCTAGAGGTAACACCGTAAATAGGTTGGACGAGATTGGAAATCTAGTACTGAATCTTGATCTTGGAGACATTACCTCCTTAAAGCATGAGGAGCTGTTACTCGAATCCAATAAACAAGAGCAAGTATCCCTTGATATAAAAGTCAAACGACCATTGGGAAAAGGTGCGAACTATTGCCAAAGCATGATAACTATAGTCTCCGTTCAATAAGAAACAGGTTCCTCTTTCGAAGAACCTGTGTTGTTTTGTCCGACGTCAATCATCTTCCGTATTGGTTGATTGATAGAAGAGGGGTTTGAATTGGGGAGGATTTTCGCTTGTGTCCCATATTGTGCTCAGTTTGTAATCCTTCAGGAGACGGTTTTCCATCTTCACCAAATTTAGGTAGGGTGAATCATTCCAACCCCCAGGAGCTGTACCCCCGTTATTGGCAAAATAAAAGGTCACGTGTATGTGTGTGCCTAAGGAATTACCAGTGTCTCCCATTATTCCGATCTGTTGGCCTTGACTGACTCTCTGACCATACTGGACAAGTGGTTGATTCTTCATGTGAAGATACACCGTTTGAAAACCTGTCTCTGTCTTCCCGTCATAATCATGGTCGATTCTAACGTGCCAACCATTTGTAGTGTCATAGTTTGCACCGTATACAAATCCACCCGCCATTGCATATATAGGCGGATCAACCGCAATATATATGTTCGTATCTCCATCAAGAGCTTTCCAATATGAGCTGAAGTCAATCGAGTAATAAGTTCGACCTGTGTGAGCGGGGTCCGGTTTATTGTCGAATGCATGACCACCCGCCTCAACCGTCAACTTCCATGCCCTGTTCCCTGGCAACGGCATCTTGAAGCGAGGCAACTTCTCGTAGGACACCTCGATGTATGGCCTCATGCTGACTATCGAGTACTCGGACGAGCGGAAGTAATTCCACTTGTTATCGACATTATCAGCTCTCAACAATAACCCATAATTTGGTTCGGCGGCAGTGAGCCACGCATAGAACTCCTGCGCGATGTCGAATGAGTAGAGGCCGTTTGCCTTATCTGGCGCGGAAATCGGACCCCGATCATTGATCGTGATGCCCCACTGATCGGATGCAGAGCTCTCCGACCATGGGGTGCGGACGAACCACTTGTGCATCGATGTCGGATTCACCGTATCGAATGCGTACATATTCAACGTCGCCTTCGTGATGATGATCCGCGTAGAGCTCGGGTAGTAGAAGTGCACGGGCATCTTGATGAGCGTATAGTTCCAGCTTCCCAGGCCGCCCACGCGGAGCGTGCTGTCATTGATGGCATCACGGTTATCGAGCGAGCCGAACCACTTGTCTTCAGTAAGACCCTCGCCGGGGATGAAGTATTTTTCCTCGAACCCTTTGATGTCTTGGATTGTGAAAAGAGCCAGACAGGCAACCAACTTGCATAGGATATTCGTTTTCATTCAGTAATCTTTCATGTTTTGTTTGTTGACTAACCTTGCACAAAGATAACAGATGGAGCGTTTATTTTCAAACTAGTACTAGAGTAAATGATTATTCCCAGGAAAATTGGTATCATTGCACTGCATTTATGCGTAGAAAGGACGTCATCATGTATGGAACAATGCTCATATACATATGCCTTGCGGTATATGTATTCACTTTTAGCGATGCCTCCTCATTGTCTTTGCAAAAATGCGGGAGGCAACCGAGCAGTACAGAGAAGATAGTCGATCTCAACACAAGAGGATGGCATGTTTTGGATCGAGGGGGATACGGCTACAAACTGATGGTTCCGGAAAATTAGTATATCGACCATCAACAGAACGGAACAAAGAGCACGCGTCTGAGTAGACACCAGAGTTCGATCATTATCACCGAGATCGTCGATGGATCGTCAGATTACGGGTGCGGGCTCATGGTCATGCTCGGCGACAGGAAATACAACATCTCATACTCATTCGACGCTGATTTTAGCAGCAATGAGTCCTGGATAGACCTCATGGATAAAGTCGTGAGCACGATCGAACCTTCTTCCAAGAAAGAGGGTGAGGATGTATCATATCGAGTCAACTCAGAGGAAGAAGGTTGTCGAGCGGGGTATATGCCATACACCATCGCTTTGGTAGATGGAACTTATATTTACGGATGTCAACTTACCTCCTCGATCGTCCAAGGTCCCCGCCTCATCGGCACCGGCAATGAAGTATACACTGTTACGGGATATTATCAGGAATACGAGAAGGGATATTATCGTTTTGATGATGAAAATCTATACGCGACCACATGTCACGGCTTCGTGGCGACGGGCGGTAATCAGGACTTCATCGATGCATATAAATCAGAAATAAAAACGGTGGAGGAAATCGGTGGTAACGTTGTCATCGATATCGATCGAATGCATGTCCCTAGCTATCCAGGTCCAAACAATGTACTTGAAATCGAACCATTATCATCAAAGATAAAAGAATCGACCATCGAAAATCAAATCAGTTTGAACTTCAAAGTGTGGCCATTCCCAGAACGTGATGCGAATCCATGTGACTCTCACGGAATCTACATAGTCGAATGATGCTCACCTCCCCTTTCTCAACTCTTCGATGATCCCTCTCACTTCTTCGGCACTGTCTGGATTGCGCTCGGCGATCGCTTGGTAGATAGCTATAGCTTTCTGAGTCTGACCGATGGCGGCATATGCCTGAGCGATCCTCGGCACATCGAATGCGGCCGGATCATCCTGGAAGAGGGCTCTGGCGTCGGATTCCTTGCTGACGAAGATGAGACCTATGGCATACGCCTCCTTGGCGCTGGTGTATGACGGCTCGGACTCATATGCCTGTTTCAGTAAAGCGACCGCTTGATCACCCTTGTCTACATTGAAGTACGCGCTGGACAAGAGGAATATGATCGACTGCTTCCTCGGTGAGAGCTCGAGCGCTTTCTCGAGGAGAATCGTCGCCTGCTCCGTCTGCCCGACTCCGTACATAAAGGACCCTGCAAGCACAAAGATGCGCGCATCCTCTGGAGTAGCCGCTATCTGAGCATCTATAGCCCCGATCGTCGCTACGAAGATGTCCTGCTTCACCTCAAGCGACACGGCCGGACTAGCGATGACCGATCCCGCGCAGGAGAGCATCTGTTCGCGGATCTCTTGGTTCGCGAGATATGAATCGACGCTGAGCGCGCGCTCGAAGTATGCGGGATCGGCATGAGCAGGATCTCCACACGAATAGAGCGCATCGATCAAGCGGGTATTTGCCTGGATGGGACGAATATTGATGAAGTAGATGGCTGAAACCAGAGCAATGAGGGCAACCGGCATGATGAGATATGCCATCGTCTCATCGCTGAACGTCCGAGATGCTGGTACAGCTCGACCATCTACATCCCGAGCATTCCCGCCCCTATCGCCGAAACCGATCGATCCGACGAATCCGAGCAGAGCGAAGAACGAGATGTAGCTAGCGAGGTTGTCGAAGACGAATATATTGTGCACAGCATACCCAGCGATCAGGCCTGTGAGCGCGCTCTTCTCGGCGATCGAGAGTGATGATCGCCTCCACAACACCGTCAGGAAGAGGACATAGAGCGCCAGATACGCCGCGAGACCGACGAATCCCGAAGCGACCAGCCAATCCAGATAGACGCTGTGCGCCCGATCGAACCACTGTTCCTGGTTGTACATTCGCGGATCATAGTTGCCATTGAATATATAATTGAAATTTTCCTGACCCCAACCAAACAACGGCCTCTCCATCGCTCCCTTGATCGCCATGGGCCACACATACGCACGCGCCTGTGACGACGTCTCTCGCCAGGAAATGCTGGCGATACGCTGGAAGACAGGACTACTCTGGACGAACGACGAGGTCCGATTGGTCCAGAAGACGATGCCGAGGACGATCATCAGGCCGATAATGCCAGCGCATATGAGCCGCCATCGTCTGACATTCTGCACATCGACGGCGATCTCCGCGGCGACTTTGGGCCCTTGCTTCGCCTTCGCGCCCTCCGGAGATCGGGCCGCTCTCGGTCGCGCGAATATCGCATAGAGCGCGAGTGCTAGGAGAACCCCGCCGATGACTCCGAGGATGGTGCCACGGGTCTGCGTCTGAAAGACGAGGAAGCCGAATACTGCAGTCAGAGCGAGGTATACCCAGGCGATCCCGCCGGAACCCGTCTTGGCCAACCTGCGTTCACGAGCCACCAGGAACATATATGCCGCGATACCCGCGTGCATCAGCATGTAGACGGCGAAATACGCCGCGTTGCCGAGCGACGCATCGAGGCGCGTGCTTCCCTGATGGATGTCTGTCCAACCAAAGAGCTGGGCAAACCCATAGATCGCGGTGATCGACGCGACCCCGAGAGAAACGCCGAACCAACGATGCCAGAGGCGACGGCCGTCATCGCCCGAGCCGAACATATGCACAGACGCCATGAAGAATGCCCAGAGGTGGACGATAACAATCCAGCCCTCCATGCGCTCAAAGTTGGACCAGATACTGCGGAGGGGATTGACTCCGATGAGGTCAGCTACTAGGGCCACACCGGCGAAGACAGTCACACCGATAGCGAGCGGCGACCAACGCGGACGATATCTCGCGTCCCAGAACGCCAGGATGGCCCATCCCGCGAACGCTATCTCCACCAGGATACGGAAATAGAAGGCCTTGCCGGTGATGAAGGGAAAAAATAGCGTATCCGGAAAGTTGAGCGGCCACACCGGCGTCGGGAACAGAGCGAAGAGCGGGATGAGGAAGAGGGCGGAGAGAGATATCGAGCGGATGGTTTTTTGTAGGGGGGTCATAGGTGTACCAGTATATCATACTGATACCGAGGTGTGACCTCGAGGTCACACCTCGGCCGTGAACCTACTTGACACTTTTTGACACTTTGCTAAAATCAGTCATGACAAACTCTTATGGTAGATGAGATCAAACCCCACGGCGTATATACCACAGAGGAGACTCGTGGCCTTTTGCGCGTGAGCGAAAGCACCATCAAACGCCTCCTCAAAAAGGGTCTTCTGCGTGCCAACAAAGTCGGCGGACAATACCGTATCCTCGGCAAAGAGATCCTGCGTGTGCTCTCTCCCGAGCTCGAGAAGGACGCGGTCGAGTCCTATCTCAAGATCAAGAAGAAGGTCGTGAACAAGATCAATAAGTGGTAAAATCAACGCTCATGAGCTCCCCTATCACCGTCATACGACCCAAGAAGCTATTCAGATTCTCCGATCTCAAGGAGCTCTGGAATTATCGCGAACTCCTCTACTTCTTCAGCTGGAGAGACATCAAGGTCCGCTACAAACAGACGTTCATCGGCATGGGGTGGGCTATATTCCAGCCGCTCATCACCATGGTGGTCTTCACCGTATTCTTCGGTAGACTGGCGGGGATACCCTCCGACGGCGTGCCGTATCCGATATTCGTCTATACCGGCCTCCTCTTCTGGCAATTCTTCTCCGGTGCGCTCTCCGAGACCGCGAGCGTGCTCATCGCCAACCAATCGATCATCACCAAAGTCTATTTCCCCCGCTTGATACTCCCTATCTCCTCGGTCACCACCAAGCTCGTCGACTTCGCCATCGCCGCGATCATCCTCGGCGGGCTGATGATCTATTACGGGTATATTCCAGGCCTTGCAAGCATCCTAGTCATACCGATCCTCCTCGTCATCAGCTTCATGGCATCAGTGGGCGGAGGGCTTGTCCTCGCTTCGCTCAACGTCAAGTACCGCGATGTCCGTTATGCGCTCCCCTTCTTCATCCAGATGCTCCTCTTCGTCACACCAGTCATCTATCCCGCGTCGATCGCCGGTTCTTATTCCAAAATACTAGCGCTCAATCCTATGATGGGCGTCATCCAGAACGCTCGTGCGGCATTGCTCGGAACCGCGCCGATCAATTGGCTGCTCATAGGAATCTCATTCATCGCCTGTCTAATCCTGTTAGTTGTCGGCATTTACATGTTCAAGAAGGTCGAGAGGTATTTCGCTGACCTAATCTAAAATTTAAAAGTTACAATGCAAAAATCAAAATTACAATTTAAAAGGCAAAACGTGACTCACGGATTTTATGCTCTGGAATTCTTGATTTTGAATTGCAATTTTGCATTTTGATTTTTGAATTTTACATTATTTATGAAACCCATCATCGAGATAAAGGGAATATCTAAGAAATACAATATCCTCCACCACCGGGGACGCTATATCGCCTTGCGCGACATCCTGACCAACATACTCGCGCATCCGATAGATTTCTTCGCGCACAAGATAAAGCAGATCATAGGCAAAGATACCCGCGAAGAGTTCTGGGCGCTCAAGGGCATCGATGTATCCATCGAAAAAGGCGAGGCTATCGGCCTCATTGGCCCCAATGGCGCCGGCAAGTCGACACTACTCAAGGTGCTGACCGGCATCACGCCCCCGACCGAGGGCGAGATCATCTTGCGCGGACGAGTCGCTTCGCTCCTCGAGGTAGGAACGGGATTCCACCCGGAGCTCTCGGGTCGAGACAATATCTTCCTCAATGGAGCCATCCTCGGCATGACCAAGAAGGAGATCCTCGCCAAATTCGACGAGATCGTCGCCTTCGCCGGCATCGAGAAGTTCCTAGACACGCCGGTCAAGCACTATTCGAGTGGTATGTATGTGCGTCTCGCTTTCTCTGTCGCAGCACATCTAGAACCAGACATCCTGCTCGTGGACGAGGTACTCGCCGTCGGTGACGCCGAGTTCCAGAAGAAGTGCCTCGGCAAGATGGATGAGGTCACCAAGAGCGCGGGCAGAACCATAATCCTGGTCAGCCATAACATGGGAGCCATACAGCGCCTCTGCAAGAAGACGATATTCATCAAGGAAGGCAAAGTGGCCATGGTCGGCGAGACGCGCGCGGTCATCGATCATTATCTGAACTATGCCAACAAGCTTGCCAATATCCCCGTGCGCGAGCGGAGCGATCGTGCAGGCAACCAGAGCCTCAAGATCACTGATGTCTATCTGCGTAACGCCGAAGGTTTCAGGAGCAACCAAGTCATCTCTGGAGAGGCGACCACGCTCGTGATGGAATACGAATGCGCACCGGGCATAGCACTCACAAGCCTGGTAATCGGCGCGCACATCATGAATCGAGAGGGCATATCTCTCTCCCTGCTTCACAACGAGATGGCTGGCCAAAAATTCGAGAACGTATCAGGCAAGGGGGCATTCGAATGCGTTCTGCCTCGCATTTCGCTCACACCAGAGACATACTCTATCGGATTTCGTATAGCTGCCAATGGTGTTGAGACTGATTCCCTACAAAACGCCTTCAACATAGAGGTACTCGCTGGTGATTTCTTCAAAACTGGCATGGCACTGGCGCATAGCGAGTTCTACATGGACCAGACATGGTCGAACAAATGACTATGACCAAGACTGTCGTTATACTAGAACATGAGGGTGGACGACTGGGAAACCAACTGTGGAACTACGCCAGCATCGTCGCTTACTGTATCGAACGAGGATACACCTGTATCAACCGGACATTCGACACCTACGCGAGATACTTCGAGAACCCTTTGATCAAACGGAGGGGCATGTTCAAGCGAATGGTGCCTGGCAGAATAGTAAAAGCGCTCGAAGGATCCTGTGCACACCGGATCATACACTCTCACCCGTCTCAAGTCATATACTCCGGAAACCATGTCGGCGTTGACGTGCACAGACCATTCTACCTGCCACCGAGCGACAATGTCGACATGCATCAGGTTGATTCTCTTGTAACAGCTGAAGCCTCCGAATCGACCGATATATATCTATCAGGATGGCTCTTCCGTAACCCTTATGGCATGATGCGACACCATAGGAAGATTCGCGACTACTTCAGACCTGCGGCAGACATTGCGACCGACATTGATAAGCTCATTGAACCTCTCCGACGCACATACGCACACATCATAGGTGTGCATATCAGAAAGAAAGACTACAGACAGTATTGGGGTGGGCAGTTCTATCTCACCGAAAGAGAGATCCGACCTATCTTGGAGGAATACCTCGAACGATCAGGGCATGGCGCATCAGATACAGCGTTTATCATCTGTTCGGATGATACGGTCGATATGAGCGCCTTTGACGGGCTCAATGTTTTCGCTGGCATTGGACAGACCGGTCATGACCTATTCACTCTCGCGCGATGCGATCTGATCATTGGATCTGATTCTACCTACGGAGCGATGGCCGCATATCTCGGGAACATACCGATCATCTTCTTGAGAAAAAAAGATGCGATCGATTGGGGACCACTCAAATGCGCGGGATACACTTATCACAACGGGTCGCTTAATATCCAACTCTAGATCATGTGCAGTATCAGCGGAATCATTTCAAGAGATTCGATCTCTCCGAACGACCGAAAGCTCGTACGGTCGATGAACGAACGGCTCACCCACAGGGGCCCTGATGGAGAAGGTCTCTACGAAGACGATCGGATTTCGATGGCGATGCGGCGCCTATCCATCATCGATATAACCGGTGGCGGTCAGCCTCTCTACAACGAAGACCGCTCCATCGTACTCATCTGCAATGGCGAGATCTACAATTTCATCGAGCTACGCGAAGAGCTCATCTCCTGCGGGCATCGGTTCTCCTCGAAGAGCGACTGCGAGACCATCATCCATGCATACGAACAGTACGGAAAAGCGTTCATACATAGGATCCGCGGCATGTTTGCCTTCTGCCTATATGACACGCGAACCAAGACTGTCATCATCGCGCGCGACCGTCTCGGTGAGAAGCCACTGTATTACAAACTAACAGATACGGTACTTGCATTCTCATCAGAAATGAAATCTCTGATCGAGACGATCCCTGTCGATGGACGCACGCTCGACGAAGAAAGTGTACGAGCATACTTCCATTTCGGATATGTACCCGAGCCACATACGCTGGTACGTACCGTACAAAAGGTGCCTCCTGGACACATGCTCATATGCAATACCGAGTCATTCGATACACGCGTCGAGGAGTACTGGAACATGTCTGATGCTCCAGCTCTCCCTGCTCACGATCAATCACGCAGGATCAGGGATCGACTCGAAGAGATCCAACGCATGATCATACGATCTGATGTGCCTGTAGGGATCTCCCTATCGGGTGGTATAGACTCGAGTATCATAGCCGTCCTAGCTGCACGACACAGTCCAGACAAACTCCACGCCTTCTCTGTGGGCTATCCAGATCGACCCGACAATGACGAACGCCTCCTGGCCCAAGACCTGGCCAAAAAATTGAAGCTTCAATTCCACGATATCGAGATCCCGACACAGGCTATGGTAAAGGACTTTATCGCCATGGTGCACTCCATGGACGACCCGATAGCGGATATCGCGGCATATGGATACTACGCCGTATCCCGTGCCGCTCGCCACGCAGGTGTACCTGTGCTCTTGGCCGGGTTCGGGGGCGACGAGCTCTTCTGGGGCTATGAATGGGCGCGTCGGGCGGCATATTACAACGATCTCAAGACGACGTTCCTCGGAAAGACGCGGCTCTTGTATCTGCTTTCGAAGGAATCATGGCGCAAGATCGTGAAGAAACCCTTTTCTTCACTTCGACGCATGATCGACCAGTCCTATTCCGAAAAAACACTTGTATACGAGCTCACAGCCGCCTGGCGATCGACGCATGAACAGGAAGATCGCATATTTACTAGAGCATTCTTGGGCCGTACTGATGACCGTCGCGCGCTTTCCGCCAATGCTGCGACTGATGTGAGCCAGCCATTGCGCGTGTCGACGCTCCTCACCAAAACATGGCTGACATCCAACTGTGTCGATCTCGGGGACCGACTCTCTATGGCCCATAGTGTCGAGCTCCGTCTCCCTCTGCTCGATCACAAACTGTACGAAGACGTGCTCGGCATGCGAAAGAACGATCCACGTGATTACATGAGAGGATACAAACATGACCTCATCGAAGCGACCAAGGATATCATCCCTGAGGAAATACTATCTCGTAAGAAGCGTGGTTTTTCTCCCCCATCAGCCGAATGGTTGCGTGCTATCATGGAACAGCACGGCCAGATGCTTCGGGACGGAGAGCTCGCGCGGAGAGGTATCCTACGACCAGATCATATAGAGAAGCTCCTGACTGGTCATCGTCTACAATCCTCCTACATCGCGCTCGTTCTAGAAGTATGGATGCGCGCCTACCTACCATCATGAATCAACTCGATACACCTGTCGTATTCATCATATTCAAGCGGGAATACTATGCTCGCAGAGTCTTCGAAGCCATCCGGAACGCTAGACCCAAGGTCTTATTCGTGATCGCTGATGGTGGAAGGAACCAGGAAGAATGGACGCTCTGTCAGAAAACTAGAGACATCATCAAAGAGGTCGACTGGCCGTGCGATGTGCGCACGAATTTCTCTGAAACCAACATGCGTACCAAGGCACGCATCAAGAGCGGTCTCGATTGGGTGTTCAATCAAACGGATCGCGCAATCATCCTCGAGGATGATTGCGTGCCTGACCACTCATTCTTCGGATTTTGCGAACTGATGCTGAAAAAATACGAGGATGACGAGCGCGTATCCATGATCACTGGTGACCAGCCGGTACGTTCATGGCAAAGCGCCGCTTCCTACTTATTCTCGAGATACTTCGCGATCTGGGGATGGGCCACATGGCGTCGTGCATGGGAGAGATATGACGCCGAGATGTCCGATTGGCCAGAACGCCGCGCACGTCGGGATCTGCTCAAACTGACCAAACACCGCGGGGCTTCGGCAAATCTTACCGATCTTTTCAACAAGGAGTATTCCGGCACGATCAACAGCTGGGCGACCCGTTGGTTCTATGGATGCCTATGGAGTGGCGGTCTCTCGATCGTGCCCACAGTCAATCTTGTCTCAAATATAGGAGACGAGGGGGTTCATTCATCCCCTGGTCTCAACAATAACGTTCCGCTCGCATCGATTGACCTGGCTAGACTGATAGAACCTGGGGATGTGAGACAGAACGTAGCATATGACCATGCGTTCTTTGACCAGAGCTTCCCTTGGAGGCCGATACCGAGTATCAGAGGGACTGTCATCAAATCGCTCGTATGGATCAAGCATCGGCTAGAACGTGTTCCTATTATCAAAGAACTCATACCCTAAGGATATATGTGTGGCATTGTCGGCATAGCTTCACAAGAGAACCTCATCCCCGGACACTACAATGTCCGAGCCATGCTCGACACGCTCAAAAGTCGTGGCCCTGATGGATCAGGAGAATATGCCACAGACACGTGCTGGTTGGGACATCGCCGCCTGTCCATCATCGATATCGCCGGGGGGAAACAACCTATAGTAGATGGTGAGCTCGCGATAACATTCAATGGCGAGATATATAACTACAAAGAGCTGAGAAGCACGCTCGAGCAGGCAGGTCATCGGTTCAAGACTCGATCCGACACCGAGGTCATCATCAAAGCGTACCGTGAATACGGTCGCGAGTGTCCACGCCATCTGGATGGCATGTTCGCATTCGCGATCTGGGACAAACAGGAGAAAAGCCTCTTCATGGCAAGGGATAGATTCGGCAAGAAGCCCCTCTATTATTCGATCGTCGGAGGAGACATCTTATTCGCCTCTGAGCTCAAATCGTTGCTCGCTTCAGGATCCATCGAGAAGAAGATAGACAGGGATTCATTGGATGATTATCTACGGTTGATGTATATCCCGCCATGGAAGTCCATCTACGAGGGTGTAAAACAAGTGCCACCAGCTCACACAGCGACTTTCAAAAACGGGTCGCTCGAGATCGAACGATATTGGAAGATCGAATTCAAATCGATAGATGTCACCTACGAAGAAGCAAAGAAGAGGACCGGCGAATTGCTCGAGCAAGCCGTCGAGAAACGTATGCTCGCCGCTGATGTCGAAGTTGGCTCGTTCCTGTCCGGAGGTGTCGATTCGACCATAGTCTCGATACTGGCTCAGCGATATCTAGACCACCCTCTGAAGACCTTCTCTCTGGGATACGGAGGGTATATCAATGAACTCCCCTATGCCGAACAAGCTTCCAAGAAGATCGGTAGCGAGCATCACACCCTGCAAGCAGGAGCGCACGACATAGAAGAGCTCGAGGAAGTCATCTCGTACTTCGACGAACCCCATGCTGACAACTCCGATTTTCCCCAACATCTCCTCTCTCAATTGACCGCAAGCAAGGTCAAGGTCGCGCTCTCCGGAGATGGCGGCGATGAGATATTCATGGGGTACGGATGGCACACCCGTCACAAGAACTTATCATACCGAGCTCACACGTTCGAGAAGCTCTTCCTGGATCCATTCAGAGGGAGGGTGCGAGCGACCAGGATCTTCCCGCCTATCCTCCGTACCCTCCTTTGGAAGTCCTTGTTCAGAGTTCACAACAAGATATTCGACAGAGGGTCATACGCAACCGCCAAAACAGCTCTGCAGAGGATAACTGCGTTCGATCTGACTACGTACTTACCCGGACAACTCTTGGCCAAAGTCGATCGTACCAGCATGATGCATGGTCTCGAGGTGCGTTGTCCCTTCCTAGATACCGCGCTAGTAGAATATGTCGTCAACCTCCCTGAAGAATTCAAATCACGACAAGATGGCCAAAAATATCTGCTCAAAGACCTTCTATCGGAATACATGCCCAAAGAGTTCGTCAATCGCCGGAAACAAGGATTCGGCGCTCCGACTTCGAAATGGCTCCGCGAGGAGAAGATGGCCGCGTACGTACAAAAGATGCTAGGACCTGGAGCCATAGTACGCTCGTTGCTCTGGGGCAAAGTACTAGATATCATAATGTATCGGTTCTATCGCCTAGGCAAAGACGCCGACAGCCAACGTCTCTGGATCCTGCTCTGTCTCGAGATCTGGCTCCGCAAAGCCAAGCCAATCATATGACCATGCCATCGATATTCTATAACAAGATTAGATATAAGCTGACCGGATCCATACGCCTGAAGACTGCGTCCGCCAAGAAAGGCGACGCCCTAGTGTCCTATATCACATCTCCTTTCCTGGGCGCCGATGACGGTCGTCATACCAACATCTGGGAGTGTCGTCAGATCGTCTCGATACTGCTCGACATGGGATACGATGTCGATATCATCGATTGGGACAACCACTCTTTCATCCCCACGAAAGACTATCGAGTATATCTCGACATTTTCGACAACCTCGAGCGCCTAGCCCCTTATCTCAATAAGGCCGTGAAGATATTCCACATCACCGGAGCGCATTGGCAATTCATGAATCATGCAGAATACAGCAGATTGCTCGACCTCAAAAAACGCCGCGGAGTCGCACTCAAACCCAACCGTTCGGTCAAACCAGGACTCAACATCGAGTACGCCGATTATTGCTCGTGCCTCGGGAATCAATTCACCATAGACACATATGCCTATGCCGGCAAACAGATATCGAGGATCCCTATCTCCACGACGCACACCTATTCTTCTCCCGAACACAAAGACTTCTCCTCCGTGAAAAACAATTTCATTTGGCTCGGCGGCAGTGGCATGGTCCACAAAGGTCTCGACCTTGTTCTCGAAGCATTTGCCGGACTACCTGAGCACCGACTCACCGTGATAGGGCCAGTGGAAAAAGAAGCTGATTTCATGAGAACATACAAGAGGGAGCTTCACGAAACACCCAATATCAGTCTCGCTGGTTGGCTCGACCTGGGAAGCGCGGAATTCGAACGCATGCGAGATACGTCGGTCGGCATCATTTATCCTTCGTGCTCAGAGGGAGGTGGCGGATCGGTCATCACGGCCATGCACGCAGGTCTCATCCCGATAGTCAGCCGAGAGTCCTCGGTCGACACGCACGATTTCGGTATGACCTTGAGAGACTGCTCGGTCGAAGAGATCAGAAAAACGATCGTCGAACTGTCCTCTTCATCCACCGAAACCCTCAAAGAAAGAGCTATGGCCTCATGGGAGCACGCCAATACAGTCCATACTCGAGAGAGCTTCACTGAAGCATACCGAACATTTTTGCGAGAAATAGTAGAAAACAAACGTCCATGAATCCAAATCATACTCGACCACTCATATCAGTCATCGTTCCTGCGCACAACAATGCGAAAACTATCGGTATCGCACTCCAGTCATTGATCGACCAGACATACGAGAACCTCGAAATCATCGTCGTAGACGACAATAGTACCGACGGGACCGGCGAGGCTGTGAAGCCATTCGTGGCGAAAGACCGACGCATCTCTTACTATGACCTACCCTTCGACGACCCTCATCGTGTCAACAAGCGTGGACGAAACATCAACGCCGGCTATATGTCGCGCAATTATGCGCTCGATCGCGTACGAGGAGAATGGGTCACATTTCAGGACGCCGACGACGCATCATTCTTGAACAGGATCGAGGTACAATACGGTCTCGCACTCAAATACCACTCATCACACGTCTGCATGCAATGGCTCGAGTACAACGATGAGCATCTGGGTAAGACCGTGGACGCCGAGTCGATCATGCGCGATCACGCAGACACGGTGATGATCGCGACAGATGAGATACTCACGTTGGCACGCACGAGCCTCGGACCGATCATTCCGTTGCTCGGACCGCTCAATCGATTCATTCCTTTCGAATGGAAGCGTTTGCGTTTCATCAATAGACTTTTTTTTGGATCATTGGCTCCGTATCCGGCCACAGGCAACAGCCCGCTCGTCAAGAGATCTGTGATCGACAAAGTCCGCTTCAATCCTCTGCCGCTGAGGCGTTGGCCATCGTTCGCCGGCAGAGGCGCCGATCGAGATTTCAATTTCCGCGTCGCTACGACGTTCAAAGACAGCGTCTGCTTCAACCTGCCGCTCTATATGTGGCGATCGGGACGTCCCAATCCGGATTTCATAGGATATGAAAAATATATCAGATAAAATCATATTAGCACTCCTCAAAGGGAAACGTCGCTTCGTTCCAGGAACGCTAAAGACCAGCTGGGGGACCATCGACTATATCGATGCGCGTTCGACGTATCACCAGTACATGACAATCATAAAAAAGGAGATCTATGACATCTCCGCGCTCGTCCCCAAACCCGAGATCATCATCGACTGCGGAGCAAACATCGGCGTGTCGACACTCTACTTCGCCAAAAAATATCCCTCAGCGGAGATCATCGCTCTCGAACCACAGCTCGACGCGTTCACGACGCTGGAGAAAAATCTCTCCGGACACCAGCACGTCAAGCTGATCAACAAAGCGATCTGGAGCTCGGAGACGACGCTCAGGTTCAACAGCGTACCATCGGACGCAAGCTCGATCACCACAGCACCAGAATCAAGCAGGCAGGTAGAAGTGAAGGCGACTACGCTCTCCTCTTATCTGGACAGGCCTGTAGACTTGCTGAAGATCGACATCGAAGGCGCCGAGTATGAGGTGCTCAAGAGCATCGAAGAGAAGATGCCTAACATCAGAAATATATTCATCGAATGCCATATCTCTGACCTCAGTGGAGGCGACTTGAATACCATCCTCGTATCTCTTTCCAAAAACGGCTTCCGCTATTATTTGTCACCAGAATCAGTGCCCGGAGCGCCTTTCAGAAACATGCGCCGTCCGAAATCAGGAAACTTCTTCTACCAGATCAACATATTCGCATCTCGTCTATGAATATTCTCTCCATTGGCACATTCGATACCAAGGGCGGAGCCGCGAAGGTATCCTGGACTCTGAAACAGTGGCTCGAACAGACCGGCCATAGTGTCGATATGTTCGTCCACAGGAAGCATTCATCCGATGCGCATGTTCACGAGATCCCTCAGACGAGATTCCAGCGAATCTTATCAGGTGTATGGGCAACTGACCTGCATTTTTGGAAAACAGATTACATACTTGAGACTCCGCAGTTCAAAAAGGCCGACATTGTCCATCTGCACAATATTCACGGCAGCTTCTTCAACCATTCTACATTCAAAAAGATGTGTCTAGTGAAGCCTGTTGTCTGGACGCTTCATGACATGTGGGCATTGACCGGACATAACGCATGGGGATACGAACCATTCATCGGAAAATCATCTGATATACCCCAGATAGAGGTCACGCCGAAGCTCCGGTGGGACAACAGTAGATCGCTTTTCAAGGTGAAACAAAATATGTACAGGTATCCATTCACCATAGTAACTCCTTCTAGATGGCTCGAAAATGAGGCCCGAGATAGCATATTACGAGACCATAGGATCGAAATGATACATAACGGTATCGACACGGATATATTCGAGCCGACTGACCAGGATGAGGCGCGTAAAAGGCTCTCTCTTCCTATCGGCAAGAAAATCGTGCTGACCGTAGCGCAGGGTGGGCTCGGCAACCCGCAAAAGGGCGGCATATATGTGGAGGAGATCCGCAAGCGATTCGAAGGTCACGAGGACACTCTATTCATCGCGCTTGGCGGCAAAGACAGATTCGTCAGAGACCCTGTTGAATTGGCGCTGTATTATTCCGCAGCGGACGCGCTACTCTTCACTTCCCTCGCCGAGAATCTCCCTCTCGTCGTCCTCGAGGCATTGTCTTGCGGATTGCCGGTCGTATCCTTCGACGTCGGCGGAGTCGGAGAAGCGATCGAGCACGGCGAGCATGGATATATAGCCCGATATAAAGACGCTGAAGACATCGCGACTGGATTGCACAAGATACTAGGATCGTCTCAAGACGAACAGACGACAATGCGCCGAGCGTGTCGCGCACGGGCGATAGAAGAGTTCGGTGCGGGACATATGGCACAAAAGTACTTGGATCTGTACACTTCACTCATACACGCATGAAGCTCTCCATCGTCACACCCGTATACAACGGCGAACGGTATATCCGCGAAGCCATCGAGAGCGTCCTGTCGCAGGAGGGCGATTTCGACCTCGAATATATCGTGGTCGACGGCGCATCGACCGATCGCACGCTCGGCATCATCCGGGAGTACAAGGACAAGCTCGAACGCGGAGAGATCGCCCCCCGGTGTACATCGATATCGATGTCGTATGTATCCGAGAAGGATGACGGCATGTACGATGCTATCGCCAAGGGCTTCGCCAAGACTGATGGCGAGATCATGGCCTGGATCAACGCCGATGACCATTACTTGCCCAGTGCATTCCAGACCATCGTGAAATGCTTCGAAACATTCCCCGAAACGCAGTGGGTCAAGGGTAGGACATGCGTACAGAACATTGACGGGTCCGATGAACAGTGCGCTCCCTGCTACGTCTTCGAGAGATCATGGATACAAAGAGGCATCTATGGCCGATACGCGTACTTCATCCACCAGGACAGTGTTTTTTGGAGGCGCGATCTCTGGAACAAAGTCAGGTCAATAGACCCGACATTAGAACTGGCCGGTGATTACTGGCTCTGGGTTCATTTTGCCGAGCATGCGCCGCTCTATTCCGTAGACAAAAAAGTGAGCGTATTCAGAAAGCGTCAGGACAGCCTATCCCATGCGCACATGGACACATATCGATCTGAACAGAAGAAGATCCTGAAGCCGAACAATGACCGGCTGGAATGGAAGATCAAGGTCTTCTTTTGGCTCAAAAGCAAGCTCAAAGCAGACTGGCTATCTATCAAGCTCTATCCGTCGCTTTTCAAGCGCGAACAAAAAGACTATATTGAGATGACTTCGGGCACGCCTACGATGAGGAAGGCTCGCTCATATATCGCATAATCGATCAACGAACATGAATATCCGCGAAAAATTGAAGCATATCCCTTGGCTCAAGCGGCTCGTCATCGGCGCACGCCTGCTCAAGAACAAGAATGACCTAGGGAAAAAGCTCTCGCTCTTGCGCTCATATTTCTCTGATTTCAGGGCATACCGCGCGATGCAGGCGAATCCGCGCTGGAAGCTCGACCACGCCGATCTCTATCCATGCATCTATGACAAGACGGCCACGCACGCCATAGACCCGATCTACTTCTATCAGGATGCATGGTGTGCCGGCAAGATATTCATGGCAAAGCCGGCTCATCATTACGATATCGGCTCGCAAGCGCATATGATCGGTATCATCTCGCAATTCACGCCGACGACGATGATCGACATCCGACCGTTGACCCTGACCTCCCTGTCAGATCTGCATTTCGTCAAAGGAGACATCCTGAGCCTGCCTTTCAAAGACGGCGAGATCGGCTCATTGAGCTCGATCTGCGTCCTCGAACATATCGGCCTCGGCCGCTATGGCGACACGCTCGACCCCTTCGGCTCGGAGAAGGCCATCGCCGAGATGATCCGGGTACTTGCACCTGGTGGCGACCTCTATATCTCCGTCCCGGTGGATAGCGAGGACAAGGTGTATTTCAACGCACATCGAGCCTTCACGCGCGGATATATCATAGAGCTATTCAGTACCCTGAAGCTCATAGAGGAGAAGTATATCTATGGAGACAAAATCCTCGATTCATACGACAAAGCCCGGGGGTTCGGGACAGGGTTGTATCATTTCAGGAAATGAGAATTAGACTTGATTGTTTTAAGTTGACTTGCATATTTTTCGAGGCATATGTTACAATTATTTAGTGAGTTGCTTCCTACCCACACCCCCGAATCCGAACACCTGAGTTAAGTTAATAATCTCTCCT
>CAZIVT010000002.1:0-68386 GCA_964543075.1 uncultured Candidatus Saccharibacteria bacterium
AGGAGAGATTATTAACTTAACTCAGGTGTTCGGATTCGGGGGTGTGGGTAGGAATCTACTTCATCGCAAAGCAAATCCAAAATCCTGCTGTCTGTAAAATATAATCAAAACAATCTTATGGAAGATAACAAACCAATTCAACAAATAACCAAAAAAGAAAGAAAAGAATTAAGACGACAGGAAAGAAACGAAACGAAAGAGGCGGAAATGAAATCGCGCCAAACAAAGAAGGTCATTACACGAATCGGATGGGGGGCGTTCGGCGTTGCTGTTGTGGCAGGTTTAGTATGGCTTGTGGCTTCAGCACCCAAAACTCCTGAGGGTGACATCCTTTCTCGCAACGGCTTTCATTGGCATCCGGAGGTTACGATCTACGTCAAAGGAGAGAAGCAAGAAATACCGGCAAACATCGGCATAGGAGCGGTTCATCAGCCAATCCATACCCACGACGATAGCAATCAAGGAATCGTGCATATGGAATTTCAAGGTCTGGTGCGGAAAGAGAATGCTACGCTCGGCCAGTTTCTTAAAGGCTGGGGTAAAGATATCAATTCGTTCGGCACGAATGTGAAGATGACAGTCAACGGACAAGAGAATACTGAGCTGGAAAATTATGTCATGCAGGATCAGGACAAGATTGAGCTTAGATACGAATAATCAAAGAGATGGTCACTCTTATCATATTCACAGCGAATTATTTACCAATTGTTGTAGCTGTTTTTGGCGCAATTATCCTGCTATTCTATTGGTCAAAATTCAAGAAGAATGAACTACCAATCTACGTAGTAATTGCCCTAAGCTCATCTCTTCTAATTGATAAAGCACTAAATGGAATAGTGGATAGCCCACGGCCGTTTGTAGCGGATGGTATTACGTCACTATTTCCTCATGTGGCAGACAACGGTTTTCCGTCAGAACACGCGTTATTTTCGATGATAATCGCTGGAATAGTTTTCAGATACAATCGGCCGGTAGGAATTATCCTGGGTGTGTTCGCTCTTATGATAGGCATTGCTCGTGTAATCGCAAAAGTCCATAACCCCCTAGATATATTAGGTAGTGCAGGTATCACGCTTGTAACCCTTATTGTTACTGCGGGTTTGGTAAGACTTATAATTCAAACAAATAATAAAGACATAAAGCCATGAAATTAAAAATAACAATAGTCGCAATAGCAATCCTCGTGGTCGTTGGTGGAGCTACCTACCTCAACGGTTCTCGCATCCAAAATATTGAGACCACTCCATCAGTCTCGAACAACGATGAGCTTGTGGTAGACCAACAGGATGCGCGAACTTCGGTAAAAATAGTACGTGCCACTTTATCAAAAAACGGTTATGTGATTGTGCGCGGAAGCGATGGTAGACGTATTGGTCAGGTTATAGAAATTAGTCGATATCTTGAGGCTGGAGAGCATGAAAACATAACGATTGAACTCGGTGATTTCTACACCTACAACGAGGCTGACCAGCTTGTCGCAATGATCTATCATGATGATGGTGACAAATCGTTCAACGATCTTGATGAGCCAGTTAACACATCCGCAGTCTACGCAGAGACCGGACAGTCCGTGCTCGTATCTGTCTTTGAGCACGAAGTTGCTCCGAGTGACGGCATGGGTATGGTAACAGTTCGCTATACCAATGCTGGCTTCGAGCCCGCAAAACTTACCGTACCAGTCGGCACGATGGTTGAATTCATAAACCAAAGCGATGAGGAGATGTGGGTTGCGTCCAACATGCATCCTTCACATGAGATTCTGGCAACATTCGATCAATTCAGAGGAGCCGGGAAGGGTCAGAGTTACATGTACACCTTCGACAAGAAAGGTGTATGGCCGTATCACGATCACATAAACCCGGGATTAGAAGGAATAATTAACGTTGAATAAAATGCTTCTTGGAATAAAAAGTAAAAAAACTGTCTTCTTGCGCCATTTATTGGTGGCTGGAATTTCTGTATTGTTAGTTTATTTGGTCTGGCAAGTAAATTCGACATGGAGCCCTGACATGCGCTTGTGGAAAGCGTTTGGAGGTGCGACCTTTATGCTTCTTTGGTTCACTGTTTTTATAGGACCTGCGGCCAGATTGTGGCGGCCGCTTACACGACTCATCACCTGGCGACGAGAAACCGGAGTGTGGTTTGTCGTACTAGGATTAGTGCATGGCTACCTTGTCTTGGATGGATGGGTGCGCTGGGGTGTTTGGGAATTTTTTGGGTATAAATATATACCTGAACTGGAAATGTACTTGCGTTCTGAACCCGGTTTTGGATTAGCAAATCTTATGGGATTGGTGGCAATCACTTTCGCGCTCATACTTGCCGCAACTTCATTTGACAAAGCTGTCAGTTTCCTCGGCATATCTTCATGGAAATGGCTTCATATGTTTGCGTATGTCATATTCTACCTAGGGGCACTGCATGTTATATATTTTGCGTTTATACACTTCACACCATCTCCTGAGCGTATTCTATTGGGACAGCCGACAAATTATCCGGTAAACCCACTTCGCTTCTACTATCTGATTGCTATCCTGTCTGTGTTTGGTGCTCAAATGGGAGCTTTTATAAAAACCGTATACCAACAGAAAAAGTTAGGAAAATAACAATGGCAATCTATAAAACAAATATTATTGATCGTAAGCAGGTGGCAGAAAAAACCCTCGAGATATCATTCAAGCGACCAGAAAAATTTTCGTTTAAGGCTGGGCAATATATTCAGTTGGGTGTGCCGAAACTTTTACACTCTGACATTAAAGGCGCATCGCGAGTATTTTCTATCGCGTCCTCTCCGCTTGATCAAGAAAAAATATCAGTTGTGTTTCGTGATACCGGCAGTGGCTTTAAGCGTACTCTCAAAGGAGTGTCTATAAATGCGCCGGTGGATATCGAGGGACCTCATGGATTTTTTACGCTTCCACAAAATCCAGCCCACCCACCCGTCCTCATAGCTGGAGGAATTGGTATTACTCCCTATTTGAGCATGATTCGTTTTGCCACAAAACATGATCTCACCTTTCCCATAACATTACTATATGTCAATAGAAACAAAGAAAGCACCGCTTTTCTAGAGGAACTTCAAGACATGGCAAATCACAACAAGTATTTCACTCTCAAAAATAAGTTCGGGAAAGTTGATGAGCAGTTCATACGGCAGAGCGTGAAGAATATGCAAGACTGTACTTGGTATATTGCTGGTCCGCCAAATATGATCGACGCTGTTCGAAATATTCTTCTTTTGCTCGGCATTAGAGCAGAATCAATCTTATATGAAGGATTTGATGGTTATTAATTTTATTATATGAATAAGTATTATAAGAAGACTCACAAGAAAAGGCACTGGCTATGGCTTATCTTTCCTGCTTTGCTTGGAATGGTTTTACTAGCGTCAGGATTATTTACGATTACCAAGGAGATAACATATACCGACGATTCAATCGTTGCTCAATCTGAGAATTCAAAAGCAGAACAAAGAATACAGGAGTATCGAGTGGAATCTGGAGACACGTTCGGAACGATACTTGGATCGTTCGGCGTGACCGGCACGGATGTCGATAGTATACTAGCCGCCTCGCAAGATGTATATGATTTCACAAAAATAAAGACCGGGCAGTTGCTTAAGGTGATTTTTGTTCAGAATGCATTTGCGGCAATGGAGTATGTTATCACCGATCACCAAGTGGTGACTGTAGAAAAAAGCGGCGAAGACTTTGCGGTTGAAACATCCGATATCAAGTACGACATAACACCCGTAACAGCAGAAGCAAGTATAACTTCGTCACTATTTCTTGATGCCTCGTCCGCCGGACTTGAAGATAAAACCATCATGGAGCTTGCCGAAATTTTTGGATGGGATATTGATTTCGCAACTGATATTCGCGAAGGAGATTCATTCAGAGTTCTCTACGAGAAACGATCAACTGAAGGTAAACCAGCGAAGTCAGGAAAAATACTCGCGGCTCGATTTGAAAATCAAGGCAAAACATATTGGGCAGTGGCTTATGAAGACGCTTCTGGAAACGTGAAATATTACGATCAAGACGGAAACTCTCTTGCAAGACAATTCTTAAAATCTCCATTGACCTATAAGTATATAAGCACTCAATACACGAACAGCCGTATTAATCCTGTTACAAAAACGGTAGACACGCATAAGGCGATTGACTATGCGGCTCCAGCTGGAACCCCTATTGTCGCTTCTGCTGATGGCGTAGTTGCCTACGCAGACTGGAAAGGTGGTTATGGAATAGATGTCGAGATAAATCACGAAGGGTCATACAGGACTTTGTATGCCCACCTTTCTCGTATTGCGAAGGGCATCAAAAACGGTGTCGAGGTGAAGCAAGGTCAGGTCATTGGCTATGTAGGGTCGACTGGAATCTCCACTGGACCGCATTTGCACTTTGCCATGTATAGAAATGGAAGCCCCTTGAATCCCTTGACCGCTGATCTGCCACCAGGAGAGGCAATAGGAAGTGAATCAAAAGCTGATTTTGACTCCAAAAAGGACAAGCTGATAAGTAAATGGTTTTAAACTAGAAGAGTTATCCACAGTCCGATCATTTGACAAATAGGATATAGGGGTATACCCTATAAGCAGGTCGATAACTAATAATCTAATAAAAACATATGCACCATTCAGTTGATCAAAAAATAAAAGGCCGGGCTTTGCACCGGGCAAAGATTCTTAAAGGCCAGTTTGACGGTCTTATAAAGGCTATTGAGAAGGAAGAGTACTGCCCCACGCTCTTGGAGCAGTCACTCTCCATTCAAAGGTCGCTCAAAAGCCTTGACAGTTTTCTCTTGGAAAATCATCTCCGTTCCCATGTGAAGCATCAAATGCAGAGCAAGGGTGAAGATGAGAAAGCAGTCAAAGAATTAATCAGGATATACAACTTATCCAATAAATAATCATGTCTAGCAACATCACAAAACAACTAAAAAAGGCTGGTATGCACATTGAGTTGGATCAGAAGGCGTTAGATGTTGTATGTGGTATGGAACTTGATCCTGTTCAAACAAAACTGCATGCCGAGCACAAGGGCGAAGTGTATTACTTCTGTAGTACCAATTGCAAGAATCACTTTATTAATGATCCAACAAAGTACGTTGGCTAAAAAACCATTTATGAATAAATTATACTTAACTATCGCTGTAGTGATTATCGTTGGCATTGGATTTGCGCTGTTTTCCCAATCAAGTCCCGACAAATCTGCCACAGATAATGCAAAAGTAGGCAACACTGTTTCTGGCACCCAGGAAAAAATCTATATAGCTCTCGAAGATGAAGGAAAGGTTGCGGTTATGGACCCGACGGAAAGAAAGATAATCAAGACAATTGATCTTTCCAAAGAAACCGACGGTAAAGAGGTACATTTTATGGCTCACAATGTTCAGGTATCTCCGAACGGCCAATTTGTCGCAGTCACCGCAAATGTTGCGGAAAGCATGGATGGAATGTCTAGCGGCTCAATGGCATCTCCTGATGACTCATCTGATGAGCTTGTTATTATCAATCCTACCACTGACCAAATCACACAACGCATCCCCATTGATATAGAAAGTCATCTCGCGCATGTTGTTGTTTCAAAAGACGGGAAAACAGCATATGTGATTTCACAGGAAAAAAGCCTAGTTTATCTTATCAATCTGGAAAGCGGCAAAATAGCAAAAAAGATCGAGCTCGGACAAAACGCTCAACCACACGGTTTACGCCTGTCATCAGACGACTCGAAAGCCTTTATAGCTCTCATTGGCAAAGGGCTGGCAATACTAGATACGGCATCGGGAAAATTTGAGACTATTCAGTTACCCGGTGCAGGTGTCCAGACAGCAGTAACCCAAGATGGTAAATACGCTTTTGTCTCGGTATACGACACTAAACAAATTGGCCTGCTCGATCTCAAGACAAATAAATTAAGTTTTATCAATTTACCGACTGAAGCAAAGGGGCCGGTGCAAATCTATCCGTCGCCTGACTCTAAATATCTATATGTGGCGGATCAAGGCTATTACTTCGACCAACCGTCAAGTGACAAAGTCTATCGCATTGATATAGCGAAGAAAGAGGTAGATAAGACTGTGGATGCCGGCACTGCGCCCCACGGCATCGTTGTTAATGATTCGGGAGAGTTTGCGTTTGTTACTAACTTACTAAGCAATGACATATCAGTCATTGATCTCATGACTGATAAGGAAGTTGCAAGAATTCCAGCAGGCAAAATGCCAAATGGCATTAGTATCTGGAACAGCGTCACGGGAGGAACGCGTTAATTAATCAAACTAACTAATTCAAAATATGAAACTATCGAAAATACTACATGTCGCGAGTGTCATCTCAGGAGTTTTGGGAATTCTAGGGATTCTGGGCCTCTTTGGTTTCTGGGGTGTAGGGATGATGGGAAATAATCAGGGTATGATGCCGATGTCTGTAGGCTCAATCCCGCTCCTCCTAGCCGCAATTTGGTTTCAGATTGGAGCAATTCATCACATGATACTTGAGAGAAAGGGAGAAATTGTTTAGTCGCTTAACTAAAAAATTATATGCATAATCATAATGACAATAATAAAGAAATAAAGACGGTGGTCACAAAGGAATGATGTTGATGATGATCCCGTGCTTGCTCCTATTAGGATTTCTGTTTCTTGGTGGGGCAACTTATCTTCTTCTGGGTATCTCTGGCCAATTCTTATTGGCGTCTTTGTAATTGTGCATGTTTGGATGATGTTCAAGGGTCACGGCGGACACGATCACGGGTCTGATAAGAAATAAATACTATGACTCATCACGAACACACAAAAGATCTGTACACCTGCCCTATGCATCCAGAGGTGATGCAGGACAATCCTGGTATGTGCCCTGAATGCGGTATGCGGCTGGTGCCTACAAAGAAAAAGGGATCAGTCGGACACGAGGATCATGATAAACACGCAGGTCATTCGACCAAGATGTTTTTTAGAAAGTTTTGGATAAGCCTCATTTTAACTATTCCAGTTGTGCTCTACGCTAAGGTCGTAGAGACTATTTTCAAGTGGTCACCGCCTACTTTTCCCGGTTCGGACTATCTCCCTTTGATCTTAGGATCGATCGTCTTTTTCTATGGTGGCTGGGTATTCCTTGCTGGTGCATGGCGTGAAATCAAAGGACGACTGCCGGGCATGATGACCCTGATCGCTATCGCTATTTCTGCCGCTTACCTCTGGAGTGTGTATGCGGTTTTTGCAGGTGCTGAAGCTCTTTTTTGGGAGCTTACAACGCTTATCACCATTATGCTTCTTGGGCACTGGCTCGAGATGCGTGCAGTTTCCGGAGCACAAGGTGCGCTTAAGGAGCTTTCAAAGCTCCTTCCTGATACTGCAGAAGTAATCCGTAATAGTGTAACAACAACTATTTCGCTTTCCGAGCTTCGAGAGAACGATGTTGTGCTCGTAAAACCCGGAACGAAGATTCCTGCAGACGGCTCGATCATTGATGGCGACTCTGATGTAAACGAGTCGATGGTTACAGGTGAATCAAAGCCTGTTTCTAAGAAAGAGGGTGATGCAGTCATCGCCGGCACGATAAATGGAGACGGTGCGTTGAAAATTAAAGTTTCGAATATTGGCGAGAAGACATTTCTTGCCGGTGTTATGCGTTTGGTTGCTGAAGCGCAGGCTTCTAAGTCTCGTTTACAGATTCTTTCCGACCGAGCCGCTCTTTATCTAACCATAGTCGCAGTCGGCGGAGGTATTATTACACTCGTTGCCTGGCTTCTGGCAGGCGCTGATGTCGGTTTTGCGGTGGCTCGGCTTGTAGCTGTGCTTGTGATTGCTTGTCCGCACGCGCTTGGTTTGGCAGTCCCACTTGTTGCATCAATCTCTACGACCAAAGCGGCACAGAACGGCTTTTTGGTAAAACAACGCCTTGCTCTTGAGGCCGCTCGAACTATTGATACGGTGTTATTTGATAAAACAGGAACACTCACCAAGGGAGAATTCGGAGTAGTAGAAGTTTGGAACACTAGCGGACACACCAGAGACGAGGTCATAGAATTAGCTGCTTCACTTGATGCCCTGTCGGAACATCCGATCGCTCGTGCTGTTGTCGCAAAAGCAAAAGAACAAAAGTTGTCACTCAAAGATCCTAAGAAATTTGAAGCGATCAAAGGCAAGGGCGTGAAAGCAATGATCGGCGAGCAGGAGATTATGGTTGGCGGACCGGCACTTCTTGAGGGTCTTGGACTTACCGTCCCCAATGAAATCTCCAATCAGATTCAGGATACTGGCAAAAAAGGACAGACCGTTGTCTTTACAGTAAAAGATAGAAAGCTCCTCGGTGCCATTGCTCTTGCCGACATCATCCGCGAAGAATCACGAGAAGCCATTAAATCGCTCAAAGAAAGGGGTGTGAAAACAGCAATGATCACCGGTGACTCCGAAGATGTGGCCAAGTGGGTTGCCTCCGAGCTTGGCATAGATGAATATTTCGCCAGGGTGCTCCCGTCGGAGAAATCAGAAAAGGTCAAAGCGTTGCAGGATCGTGGCTTGAAGGTCGCAATGGTTGGAGATGGTATTAATGACGCTCCGGCTTTAACACAGGCCGATCTCGGCATTGCAATAGGTGCCGGCACAAACGTCGCCATTGAGTCGGCCGGTATCATTCTCGTGCGAAACGATCCCAGAGACATCGTGAAGATTGTCCGGTTGTCTCAAATGACTTACACCAAGATGATTCAGAACCTGTTCTGGGCGACCGGATACAATGTGGTCGCGTTGCCGCTTGCCGCCGGTGCGCTTGCGTTCAAGGGAATCATTCTTGACCCGGCAGTTGCCGCCGTTTTTATGTCGGCAAGCACGGTCATTGTTGCCATTAACGCTGTCCTTCTGCGAAGGCGCGAATTATAATTAACCGACCAATAAATATATGAAAAATAAACTAATCATTGGAATCATCGTGGTCGTTGTCATCATTGGAGGGGTTGCCCTTTTACAGCGATCTAACACTGGCAATATAGTGATGGCCGGCAGTTTTTCTACCGACATCACCGGTCTTGCTGAAGCCAAGCAGAGCGAGACGGTCGAACTTAAGAACGGCGATACGTACGATCTCACCGCTTCAATCGTAAAGAAAACGATCGGCAACAGCGTGGTCAAAATGCTTGCCTATAACGGCATGATACCGGGACCCATGATCAAGGTGCAACAGGGTGCGGAAGTTACTTTGAATTTCACCAATAACACCGATGTCGATACCACGATCCATTCTCACGGTGTTCGGCTGGAGAATAAGTTTGATGGCGTACCAGACGTAACCCAGAAAGAAGTGAAGCCAGGTGAATCATTTACTTACAAAATCAAATTCCCTGACGAGGGTATGTATTGGTATCACCCTCACATTCGGGAGGACTATGCACAAGAACTTGGTCTCTATGGAAATTATCTAGTAGTTCCAAATGATCCGAACTACTGGTCTCCAGTCAATCGTGAAGTCGCACTCTTTGTCGACGACATTCTTATCGAGAACGGCAAGATTGCAGTATTCAGCAAAGAGTCAGCTGACCGCACCCTCATGGGCAGGTTCGGGAACACCATGCTCGTAAATGGAGAGACCAACTATTCACTTCAAGCAAAAGCCGGAGAAGTTATTCGCTTCTACATCACCAATTCAGCAAATACCAGAACGTTTAACATATCTATCCCCGGTGCAAAAATGAAACTAGTAGGAGCTGATGGCGGCAAATACGAACGCGAAACGTGGAGCGACAGCATACTCTTGAGTCCGTCTGAACGCGCTATTGTTGAGGTATTGTTTGCCGATGCCGGATCATACAAGATTGAGCATAAGACTCCAGAGCGTACTTATACTCTTGGAACAATTACAGTCTCTCCAGAAAAAGTAGCTACTTCATACAGTAAAGAATTTGGCGTACTGCGTTCAAATAAAGATATTCAATCGGAGATTGATGCATTCAGATCATCATTCAATAAACCGGCCGATAAACGTCTGAAGCTCACGATTGATATGGGAATGCAAATGCAGGGCATGATGCAAAGTAACACCGGCGGACATAACATGAACATGATGGGTAATGACCAGATGATGTCCAACAATGAAATGGTGTCAAGCGGCGATCCTATCGAGTGGGAAGAAAACAATGCGGCGATGAATACGATGTCGAATCCGGAAATGATGAAGTGGGTTATAGAAGACGAAGATACCGGCAAGAAGAACATGGACATTGACTGGAATTTCAAAGTCGGCGACAAGGTAAAAATCAAAATTACCAACGATCCGAACTCCATGCATCCGATGCAACACCCAATCCACTTCCACGGCCAGCGATTCTTAGTCTTGAGTACGAACGGTAAGTCGAATGATAACCTCGTCTGGAAAGATACTACGCTTATCCAAAATGGGGACACCGTTGAGATTATCGTTGAAATGACGAACCCAGGCGAATGGATGGCGCATTGTCACATTGCGGAGCATTTGGAGGCGAGCATGATGTTTGGGTTTAAGGTAGAGTAAAAGCTCGCCATACAGGCAAACAAACAAGAAGGGGCTTGAAGCCTCTTTTTGTTTGTTTCAATGAGCCACTATTCAACAAAGACATGCTATGCAGATACAAAGTGCATAAGAGCATGAAGGGATGGGGGTCAGAAAGAGAATGGGTAATTTGCCGAACTTCGGCTTTTTCTCTTTGATGTATCTTTCGGCAGGCTTGATTGTGATCTCAATTTTTGTCCGTATTTCTATCTCAAGAAGTTTCTGACAGCTGGGACAGCGCATCGTGAATGACGCATTTGAGTTGAATGCTCCGTTCTTGAAGACAATATTCGTGCAATGAGGGCAATTGCCGATATTTAATGGTTCTTGATCCATATTCGCTGGAGGGTTTGCTGGTGCCGGCGTTGATTCCGGAGCTTCAGAAACCTTTGACATGGAATTAATTAATAATCGTTCCCGACCGGGGTCGACTACTTCCCGGTCAATCAACGGGCAATTAAGTGTCGTCTATTGCCTTCCTTTTTGCGCCATTCATCGACATCTTGGCGACCAGCACATCTCTCATCTCCGCTAAGTTATCCCCAGTTTTTTGATCACGTGCGTAATTCTTTTTAATAAATTCTTTTTCTTTATTCTTGTTAGTAGTTCCTGCTGACTGATCTGACCGGTCTGTATGACCGATGTGCAAGTCTGATTGACCGATCTTGTTTGAGTTCGGTCTGTATGACCGGTCTAGTTTCAACAGGTAGTACACATTGTGGTAGCGTCGCCGGCTCTTTCGGATGATCTCAAGCTTGATAAGTTGCCGGATACCTCTTTGCACGCTCGAGATGCTTGCACCGATCTTATCGGCAATGGTCTGGTGGGACGGAAAACAAAAACCCTCCTGGTTGGCGTGCTCTGCCAGGCAGTTATAAATAGCGATGCCGATTGGACCTATCGTGCTTCCGTATTCATCGAGAAGCACCTTGCTGATCCAGTACCAGTCACCTTTGCGAAGATCTCTGATTGTTATTTTTTCATCCGGCATACACGAGAAATAAGGGCGTGGTGAGGGTTGACCAAAACCCAGACCGCACCTTATCGCTCCTCTCAATGAGGTGGCAGACCATTGAGGGGAGAGTAAGAGGCGGTCTACCATTCCTTAGATTTTGGTAGAGCCCGATCGATGTTATCCATCGCCCGGCAGAAATCTCTTCGTGTAATTGGATTTTCAAGTTCCCGGATGTTGAAGTTACGCAAGAGACTCTCCCGTCTCCAAAGAAGTTCCTTCCTTGTCGGTGGCTTCCGAGTCATCCGTGTCCATATCCTCCGGATAAGTCTCTTGATCAGGATTTTCGTTCTCATGTTTTTTGATGTGATCCATGTGATCCAAAAGCATGAACGCCATACGCTTAAAGCCAGCGTGGACTTTCCAAACTTCTTGTCGGGACGGCTCTCGGCCGAGTACGTCGGCGAGTGCGTTGCGAGTGAGCTCAACGAGAGCTTCCTCATCTTTATCTGGTTTGGACATGCGGTGGTTTGGTTCATAGAAGTGACCTCACACTTTTATTGACCCCACCTTGCCTAAGGCAAGAAAACTTCCTCTACTCTGACCCCGAGAGCCAAAGCGATCCGCTGGGCTGTTTCGAGATTCGGCCGTTTCCGGCCGGTCTCGTACCTGCTGATCGCAGTGTTGTGCTTAAAACCAAGAATTCGGGCTAGTTGATATTGCGTTAGCCCTTTCTTGATTCGAAGGTCACGGAGTTTTATATTCACTGGTGATTTGTTCATAGGTTTAACTTTTAGACCTCTATAGTCATATTAAGCAAAATTGCTTAACTCGTCAATATATCAGGGTGTGGATAAGCAAAGTTGCTTAATCTTTACAATTTTGCTACGATGTACTAAACTGGTCGTAAGCAAGGAAATTAAGCAAATTCAACAAATATGTCATTTGGTTCATATCTAAAAAATCAAAGAGAATCGAAAAGTTGGACTATAAAAGAGCTGGCCGAACGGCTCGGCTTTTCCTCGAGCTACATCAGCCAGTTGGAGAATGGGACACGCAATCCATCCCATAAACAGCTGGCCGTTCTCGCCAAGGCCTATCAGCTTCCTGAAGAGGAACTGAAGAAGCATTGGACCGAGGGGAAGATCCAAAAGGTCAGCATGGAGGGCAATTATAAATTCAACATCAGCGATGTTGGCGAGAAGCGTGTTCACGAGGCCGCAAGCAAATTAGAGCAAGGGCTTGAGGAACTACGGAATACCATCTCTGGCGATGATGCATACATCAAGACGCCAGTGATTGATGCACTCTCAGCCGATGACCTCGGCACTCGTTTGAAGGAAGCGAAGGAGTTTTTCTTTCTCCCTAAAAACAGCGTGCCGGCCGGACATCGTATGTTTGGCTTTCGGGTGGATGGTTTATCACTACCCGATGCCGGCATTCTCACCGGGGACTTCACCATCCTCGATGCAGATGCTGATCCAAAGAGTGGCGATATTGTGGTGGTCGCCACTCCGGATGGACTGGTGATGACTTATTACCATGAGCGAGGTGACTACCTTGAGCTCAGGCCGGAGACGGAGGGCTTCAAAAAGACCTACCATCTCAAGGAGAGCAAGATAGTGGGTCGGCTCGTCTACCACGTCAAGAAGTATTAAAGAACAGGGCTCTCCGCAAGGTGAGCCCTGAAGCTATTTATAGGAGGTTGATTATAAAAAATAAGTAAAGAATTTATCAATTAATTATGAACTACTTAATCTACGGCCGTGTCTCTACATCTCGTCAGGCCGAACGAGAATTGAGTATTCCAGCGCAGGTGAAAGCATGCCAGAAGTACGGCATGGATCACGGTTGGAATCTCGCACCTGATGGCATCTATGAGGAAAAGGGTGAATCAGCTCGAACAGTTGAACGTCCACAGCTTCAGAAAATGCTTCATCGGGCAAAGACTGATAACAAGGTCGATGCGATATTGATGCACAAACTTGATCGTATGTGTCGCAACGTTGCGGACTACGCCGCAATAAAGATGATGCTCAAAAAGCACGACGTCCGGTTGATCTCGGTGGTCGAGCAATTCGATGAGTCTTTCTCCGGAGAGCTTGTCGAGAACATCATGTCCTCAATTGCTCAATGGACGTCCCAGAACATCAGCTGGGAGGTCAGGAAAGGCCTTAAAGAGGCCGTAGAGCGTGGCAGGTTCCCCGGATACGCTCCAATCGGCTATATGAACGATCGGAAGACCAAATCCCTGATCGTGGATACTGTTCGAGCACCATATGTGAAGCTGGGGTTTGAGCTTTACGCGACAGGCAAATTTTCTTACTACACGCTCGGTGACGAATTGGCAAAACGAGGTCTCAAGAGCAAGGCTGGCAAACGTGTCTCAAAGAAAGGCGTTGAGCGGATGCTTCAAAATTCGATCTACTACGGTCTTATAAAAACACGATCGGCCACCAATCAGGCAAACTTTCCGTCACTCATTACCAAGAAGCTCTTTGATGATGTGCAGGAAATCATCGCACAGCACAATCACTACGCCGATCGGTCTCGCAAGCACACCTTTCCGCTTACCGGCTTCATGCGATGCGGTTACTGTGGCTCGATGTTGAGTGGTCAGGTGAAAAAGGGTCACTTGTACTATAACTGCTCTCACCGACGTGACGCCAAATGTCCGGAAAGAAAGTACACTCGATCTGAGCTTATTGAGGAGCAGGTCGTAGCGTATCTCTCACGAGTCGAGTTGCCACCTAAGTTCAAGACGGTCTTGGATGCGTACTTCCAGCACTTCGCAAAAGAGCGTATGGATCAGGAGGAAAACGAACGCAAGAGCATTAAGCACGACCTGATCAGGGTGCAACAGCAGATCCGTAATATTGTCGTGGATCGCTCAAAACGCATCATTGACGCAGAGGTTTTTATAAAGATTCAGGACGAGCTTCTCAAGGAGAAAGAGATGTATCAGGATCGCTTGGCCGAGCTCGAGGGTAAGTCAGACAAATTCGTGCAGAAATTCAATGAGCTTCTCGACTTCACGGATCACGCCGATGAGGTGTATCAAAAGAGTGGCACTAGTCAGAAGCGAACGGTACTAAAGCTTTGCATTGAGGGATTCACAGTCAGAAATCAAAAACTGACACCGATATGGACGCCAGTTTTTGATGTTCTTATGGACTTACAATGGTCCAAGTTCGATCCCCCAAAAGTCGGCGGCAAGGGTTCTAAAACCGCCTCAAAAACCCTTGCCGTACCTAAGGTTCTAACTTGGACATCTGGCGGAGACGGAGGGATTCGAACCCTCGAGGCCCTTGCGAGCCTAACACCTTAGCACGGTGCCGCTTTCGACCACTCAGCCACGTCTCCATGTAATATTTTCTTAAAGGCAGTGCCACCTTTGTAGCTTTTGACCTTCTTCTCGAGCATACGAGCCTCTTGTTCAGTGTCGGTCTCACAGTAGCATACCAGTTTCCAAGGACCATTCAACTTGGTAAAAGCACCGCCGGTGCCGCTGTTGTGCGAGACCAGTCTCTCACTCATGTTTATGGTAGAGCCGACATAATGTTTCCCATTCTTTAGGCTCTTGAGTATATAAACATACGCCATTCACTTTCGACCATCCCGCCTTTGGCGGGATAAACTCAGCCACGACCCGCCTTGGCGGGTCACGTCTCCATCGGTGCGCCGAAGCTCGAAAAGCGTAGGCGACCAGTCGCCAAGCCATTCTTGCACAAAAGAGGGGAGTAATCAAAGTCATCGAAAACAAAAGGCCGTCCACTGAGAGAATGGACGGCTTGATGAGAGATATGAGAGCTTATCGTACTGTCGCTATACCAGTCTGTTCATCCGTGCGAACGTGTTGTTCGGCGAGCTTCCGCGCGACAGCGTCCTCGATCTGTTCTCGAGTCAGATCTAGGTCGGATCCGGTCCCGGTGACATTAGTCGGACGGACGGTCCAAAGCGTCCCTTTGCCCGGTTCTCTACATCGTCCGATGACGATGAACCGGATGGGAATACCTTGCTCTACTTCCCAGAGAAAGTCCTTGCCGATCAGGCTTGGCGGTGAAGCTCTTCTTGACCGCGCGGCTGCCTGACGGATATCGCTGAAGGTGACGGTTCTTTTGTTCATTCCATTGCTCGTTTCGGTATAAGATTGTTGCATAGTCCGAGAGAGATGGTATTGAAATATCTATTCATTGTCAAATCAGCCAAAGATGGGCGACAGCTGTGAATTACTCGTCTTGTCGAGATGTCCTGTGTAACCTAGAATATCTCATGAAAGGACCTTGCCATGAACGAACAACCAATGCCGCCAGTCTCTCATCGGGAAGATATGGCCTCTATGGTCGGGGAAATCCTCGATCCGTTCAATGTATGGGTTACTGGCATCGCGGTCGGACATTCTCCGACGCACAACGAGTGCGCACAGCACTATATGACACACGGCGGCCTGGAGCGTTTCAGGCAGCTACATCCGACATTCATCGTCGATCCATTGCCGGTCGCCGCATGAAAGCGCATCACAGGCGGACCCACCGGTCCGCCTTTTGTCATGGTATACTGTGTCGCATGCTTGCGGCCTTTGTGACCGGCGTCATCATCGCGTTCCTCACCTCGATACCGGTCGGGCCGGTCGGCCTCCTCTGCATATCGCGATCGATCTCCCACGGCAAGTATTCCGGGATGGTGGTCGGCCTCGGTGCCGCCGTGGTCGACGCCTTCTTCGCCGCTGTAGCGGCTTTCAGCCTGACAGGCATCGTCCATTTCATCAAGGACTACTCCATCGCGTTCCATATCGTCAGCTTCTGCGCGCTCATCGGTGTCGCTATCTACTTCCTCCGAGCCAAGACCCATGTCGCGCACGAGCATCGCCGCGAGGTGTCGCACAGCGAGAATTTCTTCGTCTCCGCTTTCCTCAATATCACCAACCCATTCGCCATCTTCGGTTTCTTCACGCTCTTCGCACTAGCTGGCTTGGGTCGAGGCATCGGCCACGGGGAAGCGATCGCCGCGGTCGGAGGAGTCTTCGTCGGGGCGTGTCTCTGGTGGTATCTCCTAGCGGCTGTCTCCGACCGTTTCGAGTCCAAAGTCGACGATCGCATGATGACCGCGCTCAACCGCGCCTTCGGCATCCTGATCATCGCCTTCGTCGTTTTCCTCGCGTTCAAGTTCGTGCTGTCGCTTTTGCACTAGGCCGATGGCACACGACCTATTTTGAAATAGGGCATACATACGCTACTATTAGAGCCATGAAGACCGTCACTGACAAAGCGCGCATCGAAGAACTCTTGGCGCGCGGCATGCTCGTCGAAGCATATCCATCCAAAGCCGAGCTCATGGAGCGGCTCCTCTCAGGCGATCGTATCCGGATCTACTACGGCCTCGATCCGACGCATACCGCCATCCATCTCGGTCATGCCAAGAACCTTATATTCCTCGAAGAGCTCCGTCAGCTCGGCCATGAGGTCATCGTCCTCTTCGGCGATTTCACCGCCACGATCGGCGATCCGACCGACAAGGCCGCCGCTCGTTCTCAGCTCACTGTCGAACAGGTCAAAGAGAACATGAAGACGTGGATCGAGCAGATCACGCCGCTCGTCGATTTCGATGACGCGGATAATCCCGCGCGCGTCGAGCGCAACTCCTCATGGCTCTCCAAACTCTCATTCGCCGACGTTCTCGATCTCTCTTCCAATTTCACTGTCCAGCAGATGCTCGAGCGTGATATGTTCGAGAAGCGCATGGAGACCGGTGCGCCTATCCACCTGCATGAGTTCATGTATCCGCTGATGCAGGGATACGACAGCGTGGCGATGGATGTGGATGCTGAGCTATGTGGAACCGACCAGATCTTCAACGCTCTAGCCGGACGCACGCTCCTCAAGCGCTACAAGAACAAGGACAAGCTCATCATCGCTCTCAACCTGATCGCTAACCCTGCAACCGGCGAGCTGATGTCCAAGTCCAACGGCACCGGCGTGTTCATCGACCAGTCGCCGGCCGATCTATTCGGTTCGATCATGGCGCTCCCTGATCCGATGATCGAGCCGCTCTTCACGCACTGCACCCGTATCCCGATGTCAGACAAGGAGGGGTTCATGGCCGCCGGGCCGAGGAAGGCCAAGGCCGCTGTGGCGCTCGATATCGTCAAGCGTCTCCATGGCGAGTCAGCGGCGCTGGCGGCAGAGCAGGCATTCGAGAATACCTTCGCCAAAGGCGGCGTGCCGGATGATGTGCAGGAGGTCTCCCTGGGAGACGGCGAGCATCTCTCTGATGCGCTCGTCAAAGCAGGCGTTATATCTTCCAAGGCCGAGTGGCGCCGGCTCATCGATGGCGGCGGCATCCGTACCGAGGACGACGAGAAGATATCCGACCCTCATTTCAAACCGGTCAAGACTGTAGTCCTCAGGGTTGGCAAACGGAGGTTTGTAAGAATAGTACCGCGCTAGTTCAATAGTCAAATAGTACCTAGTCCAATAGTCTCTGCTACCAAATCCAGGGGCAGGGACTATTCGACTATTGAACTATTTGACTGCTCAATGCGCCAACGATAATCCTCTGACGTCGGTGAACCCCGCGCGTTTCAATGTCTCGATCGCTTCGTGCATCGTGCTTCCAGTGGTGATGACGTCATCTATGACGATCAATCGCCGCTTGGTGAGCTCCGGCTCCGCCTCAGTGAGCTTCTCCAGCGTCTTTTCATCTATTGCGAATATCCCTTTTGCATCTTCGACTCGGTGTTTGCGATCTTTCATGGTTTGTCGATCCGCATGATGTGTGCGTATCAGCAGGTTTCTGTCGAATACAAACCGAGCAGGATCTCTCTCTTGTGCCCATCGCGCTATCTCATCCATCAGTAGCTCACACTGGTTGTACCCGCGCTCGCGTCTCCGCCGCGATGTTATCGGCATAGGTAGGACGAGTATCGGACAGACGCCGGACGCGGCATCTGTAGATATCTCCTCGAGATCGGAAAATAGCGCATACCCGCCGATTTCGACAGCTTGCGTCGAGTGTTTGTATTTGATGTTCCAGATGAGCTTGGAGACACGCTCATCCTTGTAGGCGAAGATAGATCGGGTGTCAGGGAGATCCACCGCGAGGCCAGAATAGTTAGGTGCCGGAGGTAGCTTCTCCAAGGCCTCGCGTGGTGACAGCGAAAAGATCTCCTTTTCAGCAGGAGAAAGAGGGAAGAGCGCGTCGAGGATGGTTTGGTAGAGTATCTTGAGCATGAGTTCGGCATACTATGATACCTCCACAGACGCCAATTGGCCTAATCTCTGATTAACCTAGTTGGCCTAAGAAACGCTTGTGAGACTATCTAGTATAGGTAGTCAGGAGGTTTTAGGACAATTAGGAATTAGAATAATTAGGGTAATTTCGGTATACTATATCCTATGGCCCTCTTTTCCGGACTTTTCAAAAAGGACTCCAGTGTGCTCGGCATAGACATCGGATCTTCCGCCATCAAGGTCATCCAGATCAAGAAGAAGCGCGGTCGCGCAGTTCTGGAGACCTATGGTGAGCTGGCGCTCGGTCCGTACGCTGGCATCGAAGTCGGCCGCGCGGCGAGCGTGCAGGCTGACAAGATCGTCGAAGCCATCAAGGACATCCTTCGTGAGTCAAAGACCACGACCGGGCTCTGCGGCGTCGCTTTGCCGCTCTCTTCGAGCTTGATCTCATTCATCTCCGTGCCGCCTGTCCCAGAAAAGCAGATGAGCGAGGTCATCTCTCTCGAAGCCCGCAAATACATCCCAGTTCCTCTCAATGAAGTCCTGCTCGATTGGTCAGTGATCCCCAAGGAGGACTCCTATGTCAGCGAAGACGAATCCGCCAAGCAGGAGAAGCGGGGGAGCGACGTCCTCGTGGTCGCTATCCACAATCAGTACATCAATGACTACCAGTCCATCATCGGTGGGAGCGGTCTCCAGCCGAGCTTCTACGAGATAGAGATCTTCAGTTCCATACGCGCAGTCGTCGACCAGGGTATCCAGACAGTGATGATCATCGATATGGGAGCGCGGTCGACCAAGCTCTATATCGTCGAGCGCGGCATCTTGCGCGCGTCTCATATCATCAACAAGGGCAGCCAAGACATCACGCTGGCTCTCTCCAAGGCCATGAGCATCACAGTGACCGATGCTGAGACCATGAAGCGCACCTATGGCCTCAAAGGAGGCCCAGAATACAAAGAGCTGACCGAGATCATCACCGTCAATCTCGATTATATCTTCTATGAGGCCAACGCGACGCTCCTCAACTACCAGAAAAAGTTCAATAAGAACGTCAGTAAAGTCATCCTGACCGGAGGGGGGGTGCTCCTCAAGGGTTTCACCGATTTGGCGCGCATCGGCTTTCAGACTGAGGTAGTCTACGCGGACCCATTCAGCAAGCTCGAGACGCCAGCCTTCTTGGCTGACGAGTTCGCTCAGGCTGGGCCGGAGTTCGCGGTGGCTATCGGAGTCGCGCTCCGCAGACTCGGAGAGATGGAGTGACGAGTAGTCAGTCCTTCGTTATACACACCTCACACTGGCTCTACTCTGGTATAATCATATAGAAACCATCTTACGGAGATATGGAGACCAAATTCCAGACATCATTCATACCGAAGAAACCTCTCACGCTTGCCGGAAGCGGCTTGGGAGGGATCTCTGTCCCTCAGCAGCCCAAGCGACGAGGGACGAGCGTCTTCATGTCCATCGCGGTAATCATCTTCATCATCTCTCTCGGCGCGGTTGCAGGAGTGCACTTCTGGAAGTCTGTCCTCATCTCGGCTCAGGATAGCTACAAGGTCCAGTTGGCCCAGCGGGAAAAGCAGTTCAACCTGGCACTCATCGAAGAGCTCAAGCGTCAAGATGTCAAGATCAGCTTGGCTGACCAATTGCTCCGCAATCACCTCGCCATATCCAATATCTTCGGCATCATCGGCAGCTTCACCATTGAGAACGTCAGGTATCTGTCGCTCGACTTGTCCGCTCCCGCGAACAGCACAGAAGACGTCAAGATCTCGATGAAAGGGCAGGGATCCAACTTGAGCGCTATCGCGTTCCAGTCGAAAGTCCTCGCGACGCTCGAAGAATACGGCCTCCGTACGATCGTCAGGAATCCCATCCTGTCCGATCCAGTCCTGGACGCCTCGGGCGCGGTATCGTTTGGATTCACTGCTACGATCAACTCAGGAGCGCTCTCATACGAAAAGAGCGTGACTTCGAGCGAGTCCGCACCATAGCAATCCCATGAACAAGAACATCACCGCACTCATCCTGATCATATTGGCCGCTGGCGTGTACTTCACGTATACGCAGGGCAAGCTCGATGAGCTCAAGTCCATCCGAGAGGTCAACAGCGAGTACTCATCAGCTATCGCCAATGCCGATCAGCTCATCAAGGATCGCGATCGTGTCCTCACTCAGTACAATGACATCGCCGCTGATGATCGCGACAGGCTCGACAAGATGATCCCTGACACAGTCGACAACATACGTCTGATCATCGACCTCAATAGCGTCGCTTTGGATCATGGATTCTCTCTCCGCAACATCAAAGCCGCGGCATCGAGCGACAAGGAGGGAGCTCCGCCGCGCCAGGTACAGTCTGGTTCGCGCGACATAGTCATAGCCAATCCTACCCTCGACACGGTGACGGTCACGTTCAGCGTGACCGCGCCATACCAGCAGTTCATCGAGTTCATGCGTTCTCTGGAAGCCAACTTGCGCGTGATGGATCTGACGCATCTGACCATAGCGGCCAACAGCTCAGGGACGTATGACTTTGGCGTCGAGTTCAAGACCTATTGGCTCCGCGAATAACATCATGAAGAACAAAACCTCATCAAAGAAGACCCTCGTGAGCTCGGTTATCATCATCGTCGCTGTGGCGATCGCGTATTTCTTCTATATGGGCAACAAGGCCCCCTCCGGACAGTCTCTACTCGAGACGCAGGTGACGCCTGAGGCCAACGCGGCCAGCTCGCGCATACTGGCTCTGCTCAATCAGATCAGATCGCTCAAGATAGACACGGAGATATTCGATGATCCGGTATATCAGACGCTCATCGATTATTCGGTCGCCATACCAGATGTCCCTGTCGGCAGGCTCAATCCGTTCGCTCCTATACCAGGAGTGCCGATAGAAGGGTCAAATTGAACGTTGAAAATTGAACGTTGAAGATTAATCCCTCGGGACTAATAGCCGGAATTTTCAATTTTCAATTTTCAATTTTCAATGCAACATGTCTGTCCTCGATATCCTACTCCAGAAGAATATCATCACCAAAGATGACGTCCGCGACATCCGCAAGGCGACATCCGCAGGCAGTCCGCTCGAGGACGCGCTGATCGCCCGTGGGGTCAAACCAGAAGACGTCATCGCGGCCCGCGGTGAATTCCTCAATATGCCCGTCCGTGCGGTAGCCGAGCAATCGGTCCCTTTTGAAGTGCTCGAGTACATCCCCGAGGAGTCGGCCGTCCACTACAAGTTCGCGCCGCTCGGTCTCGTCGACGGGACGCTCGAAGTCGGCATCGTCGATCCTGACAACATGGAGGCACGCGACGCGCTGACCTTCTTGGTGGCGAAAAAGAACATCCCATACAAGCTATTCCTCATCACTATCGATGACTTCAAGAAAGTGATCGAGATGTACAAAGGCATCACCGGAGAGGTGTCCAAAGCGCTCTCGGAGCTCGAGAGCGAGCTCTCTGTCGATATCTCTGATGGCATCAAGAAAGAGGACCTCGCGTCAGAGAAAGGTGGCGGCAAAGGCTCGAGCAAAGCCGAGGATGAGACGCTGATCATCGAGGATGCTCCTGTGGTCAAGATCGTCGCTACTATCGTCCGGTATGCCGTCGAAGGGGAGGCCTCAGACGTCCACATCGAGCATATGCGCGACAAGATCCGCGTGCGCTTCCGCGTCGATGGTGTGCTCAATACGTCGCTCATCTTGCCGCCGCAGGTGCACTCGGCTGTCGTGGCTCGCATCAAAGTCCTCTCCAACATGCGCCTCGACGAGAAGCGCAAGCCTCAGGACGGACGCTTCTCGGCACGCATAGACGGACGTCGTGTCGATTTTCGTGTCTCTACATTCCCTTCGTATTATGGCGAGAAAGTCGAGATGCGTATCCTCGACCAAGCAAAGGGTATCCGTACTCTCGACGATATGGGCATGTCCGACAAGAATCTCTCTATGCTCCGTGAGGCGATCAACAAGCCATACGGCATGATCCTCATCACGGGCCCGACCGGTTCTGGAAAATCCACTACGCTCTACTCTATCCTCGGCGAGGTCGACCGTGAGAGCTACAACGTCCTATCGCTCGAAGATCCGGTCGAATATCAGATGGAAGGCGTCAGCCAATCGCAGGTTCGTCCGGAGATCGGATATGATTTCAGCTCTGGATTGCGCACGACGCTCCGTCAGGACCCCGATATCATCATGGTCGGTGAGATCCGCGACAAAGAGACCGCCCAGCTGGCGGTGCAGGCGGCTCTGACCGGTCACTTGGTCTTCTCGACTCTGCACACCAATGACGCCGCCGGCGTCATACCGCGTCTCATCGATATGGGTGTCGACCCGTATCTGATCGCGCCGACGCTCATCCTAGCAGTCGCGCAACGCCTCGTAGGACTCTTGCCAAAGGGCGGGGGAGAGCCCATGGCGGTCGATGGCAGTCTCAAAGCGATGATAGACAAGCAGTTCGCTGATCTTCCTGAACAATACAGGCAGGACATCCCATTCACAGATACTGTCAACAAGATCAAACCTACTCCCGAGTGTCCCAAAGGGACGAGGGGCCGTATGGCAGTCTTCGAGATGTTCACTATGGACAAGGATATCGAGAAAGTCATCCTGACCAATCCGACCGAGACAGAGATCTTCAAGATCGCGCGCGCAAAAGGCATGACTACCCTCAAGGAAGATGCCATCATCAAGGCGTTCGGCAAAGTGATACCGATAGAGGAGGTCAATAAGCTGTGATATAATAATACCCATGACTGAACAAACCGTAACCACTGCTTCCTCTGCGCCGGCTTCGGATGCAAAGAAAGTCCTCCTCGTCGATGACGACAAGTTCCTGCTCGATATGTATGCCATCAAGTTCAGCAAGGCTGGCTACGAAGTCAAGACGGCAGATGCCACGGACGCGGCCCTCAAGATGCTCCGCGACGGATATATCCCCGATGTGATGCTCGCTGACATCGTCATGCCTGGTCTCGATGGTCTCGAGCTGGTCGCAAGTGTCAAGAAGGAGAACTTGATCCCCCAAGCCAAGGTCATCATGTTGACCAATCAGGGCTCTTCCGATGACGTCTCCCGAGCCAAGAAGCTCAACGTGGATGGCTATATCGTCAAAGCGACGACCATACCGTCGGAGGTGCTCGGTGAAGTGGAGAAGATTATCAGCAGTAAACCGTAAAGTCAGCCGCGTGGTACCTAGTTAGTTCTCGCTACTAGATGCAGAAACTATGTAACTAGGTGCTATGCAACTAAGTAACTACCGTATATGGACTATAAACAAGAAATCCAAGAACTCGTCGACCTGGTCTTCAAGGAAGGCGCATCAGACCTGCATCTCTCGACTGGCCGCACGCCGATCATCCGCGTCTCCAGCAATCTGATACCGCTCGTCAAGAAACCCACGCTATCTGACGCAGATATGAAGGGCTTCCTCAAGGTATTCCTCAACGAAGAGAGCATCGAGATCTTCCACAGAGAGAAAGATGTCGACTTTTCATACGGCCTAGACCAGGCGCGTTTCCGTGGCAATGCCTACTATCGTCAAGGCGCTATCTCCATCGCGCTTCGTCTCATCCCCAAGGCCATACGGACGCTTTCGGAGCTCAACCTGCCTCCTATCCTCGAGACATTCACGAGGAAGCCCCAGGGATTCTTCCTCGTGGTAGGACCGATCGGCCAAGGCAAGACCACTACGCTGGCTACGCTGGTCGAGATCATCAATCAGACGAGGTCAGAGCACATCATGACCATCGAGGATCCCATCGAGTATCTTTTTGATTCCAAGAAGTCCATCATCGATCAGCGCGAGGTGCGTTTCGATACGCCTGATTTCCAGACAGCTCTGGTGGCCATGTTCCGTCAGGATATCGATGTCTGTATGGTGGGCGAGATGCGAGACAATACCACTGTCGCTACCGCCGTGACCGCCGCTGAGACAGGTCACCTGATCTTCTCGACACTGCATACCAACAATGCCGCCCAGACGATCAACCGCATCATCGACTCGTTCCCGCCGAGCCAGCAGGATCAGATCCGTATCCAGCTGGCAGGATCCCTGTCAGGCATATTCTCTCAGCGCCTCATCCCGCGCATCTCTGGCGGACAGATCCCGGCGTATGAGCTTCTCATCAACAACACCGCCGTCGCCAACCTGATTCGCGAGAAGCGCATCCATGAGATCAATACCGTCATCGAGACGAGCTCACAGGAGGGGATGATCGACATGAACCGCTCGCTCGCCGAGCTCGCGCGATCCGGAGAGATCACCGTCGAGAACGCGTATCTCAATTCGCTCAATCCCAAGACGCTCGAACGCATGATGTGATGTCAGTCAGATAGTCCATCGGTACATCGTCCAGTAGTCCTCGCTACCGGAATCAGCAGTAGAGATTATTCGACTGGGAACTATTGAACTGTGATACATGCTCGCGCTATAATTACTCTCATGCTTTTCAACTATGAAGCCATAGACGCGACCGGAGGCAAGAAGAACGGCTCTATAGATGCCATCAATCTAGACATCGCCATCGCTTCGCTCCAGCGACGCGGGCTCGTACTCACCAATATCAAAGAGGCCGATGCCCCGAGCGGCATCCTCTCCGCCAATATCTCCTGGTTCGACCGTGTCTCAGTCAAGGACGTTGTCATCCTGTCCCGCCAGCTGGCGACTCTCTTTGAGGCGCAGGTGTCGGCGCTCCGCATCTTCCGCTTGCTCGGATCAGAGTCTGAAAATCACGTGCTAGCCAAGAAGCTCACCGAGATCGCCGATGATCTCCAAGCGGGAAGCTCGATATCCACAGCCCTCTCCAAACATCCCAAGGTATTCAGCGATTTCTATGTCAGCATGGTCAAAGCAGGTGAGGAATCAGGCAAGCTCGACGACACCTTCCAGTATCTGGCCGACTATCTCGATCGCACCTATGAGCTCACGTCTCGCGTCCGCGGAGCGCTCATCTATCCGGCGTTCGTGGTCGTGACCTTCGTCGTGGTCATGATCCTCATGTTCACCATGGTCATCCCCAAGATCAGTGGCATCCTCGTCGATTCGGGCGTGGAGATACCGGTCTACACGCGCGTGATCCTCGGACTCAGCAATTTCCTCGTAGAATACGGCTTCATCATCCTCGGCGTCGTCCTCATCGGCGGCTTTTTCCTCATCAGATTCATCCGCACGCCGGTGGGCAAGGCCGCGTTCGATCGATTCAAGCTCAATATCCCATATGTCAGCGGACTCTATCGCAAGCTCTACCTCTCGCGCATGGCCGACAACATGGCGACCATGCTCGGTTCAGGTATCCCGATGGTCCGCGCGCTCGAGCTCACGTCCAATGTCATCAACAACAGCATCTACCAAGGCATCCTGACGGGGTCAGTGGAGATGGTCAAGGGTGGTAAGACGCTCTCCGAGTCGCTCTCCGTCGATCCTGACGCTATCCCCGGTATCATGACGCAGATGATGAAGGTGGGTGAGGAGTCCGGCGAGCTCGGCAGTATCCTCAAGACCGTGGCCAAGTTCTACAGCCGCGAAGTGACCACAGCCGTCGACTCGCTCGTCTCGCTCATCGAGCCGCTCATGATCGTGCTCCTCGGCGGGGGAGTCGCCGTCCTTCTGGCGTCGGTGCTCATCCCGATCTACAACATCGCCAGCGCGCAGTAGCAGGAACACGCAGGGTAGACCTGCGTACGCAGGTCTACCCTGCGTGTTATCCACACCCCTATATTGTGCCGGTTTTGCGGATGGTATAATTATCCCTAACAAACCTTAATTTGAGAAAGGGATGTTGTTACATATAAATTATCAATAGTTATCACGTAAATTTCATAATCATGAAAAAGTTTACACAGAAAGGCTTCACCCTCATCGAACTCCTCGTGGTGATCGCCATTATCGGTATCTTGTCGTCTGTTGTGTTGGTCTCCCTCAATAGTGCTAGGAGCAAGGGTGGGGATGCAGCTATACAAGGGAATTTGAATGCAATTAGAACTCAAGCTGAACTCTGGGCAAATAATCAGTCGACACCAACATATGCTACAACGGCTTTTGCGGCGGCGGCATGTCCAGGTACTACACAAACAGGAAATATTCTTAATGATTCAACCATAATAAGCGCGATTAATGGTGCAAGTACTCAGGCAGGGGGTAGTGATAACAGTGACACCCGTTGCGCGGTCCGTTCAAATGGATGGGCAATAGCCTCTCAACTTAAATCAGGTGGTACTGCAGGAGACTCAACACCAGATGCATGGTGTGTGGATAGCAGCGGAATCGCGAAACCCTACACGTATACATCTGGACAGACGATTGCGAATACGATCACTGATAACTCTTCTGGAAATACAGCATCCTGTAATTAGTTGAGATTGTTCAATTTATCGAAACTTCCCACCCCGCCCCAAGCGGGGTGGTTTCGCGTTATGCATGATCCGCAGGGTAGACCTGCGTACGCAGGTCTACCCTGCGGGGACTGCGAGGATTCGATAGGTGATGATGCTTGTTTGACTTCGGGACTCCCCCAAGTAGTCCTTGAAACTCGAGTACTCATATGATTTTGAATACTCTATAGCCTCGCCCAAATACTCCGTTTTGGCAGTTTTCGTCATGTCTGGTTGGTCTATTCCATATGGATTGAGATGAACGTATTGGACCAGATATCGCAGATACTCATCGGAGTCTACATGTTTTGATCTATACTGGCCTTGGAATATAGTGCCCGAATGGTCGTATTTCTTGTTGTAGTACATGGCATATGAGGTGCAGAGCCTCTGCATGAACTTTTCCACCCCTCTTTCTGTCGTCTCGCGCATTCCGATATGAAAATGATTGGGCATGAGGCAGTAGCAGAATATATCCGTGAGCGTATCACGTTCAAACCGAAACATATCTGTCGGCTTTATTGTACGCAGGTCTACCCTGCGGGTGTGGTTATTCATGACGTACAGTAGTTGCAAAAACCTCATATAATCGGATGTGTCATGGAAAATAGGCGCTTTGTGAGCACCTCGGTTATATACATGGTAGTGTTCTCCGATGATATGCATGATCTGCAGTCCGCAGGGTAGACCTGCGTACAGTACGATATCAAAAGCAGATAAAATCCAGATAAAATAAGTATAAAGTTTTACTAAAGTTTTCCCCCTATATCTGATGATTGCTTGTCATACGTCGTGGTATAATTCATTTATGAATAAAAATTCCCTCCGCAGGGTAGACCTGCGTACGCAGGTCTACCCTGCGGAAAAAGCTTTTACTATCATCGAGCTTCTCGTCGTGATCGCCATCATCGCGCTCTTGACCGGTATCATCATGACCAACCTGACTTCCGCGAAGTCTCGTGCCAGGGATGCCAAGAGGATATCGGATATGGGGCAGATCGCTCTGGCGCTCGAGCTTTTCTATGATAGGTGTGGATCGTATCCTATAGCAGAGGGGTATCTTAGTCTTTCAGAAGACGCCAATGGATATTGCCCTAGTGGTGTGACATTTGAAGATTTTATGTCTGTTATTCCTTCCAATCCAGCTCCATATGATCTACCATATTACTACTATAATGCCCCTAGTGATGAGGTTGATTTCAAGGCAAAGAAATACCTGCTACGTGTCACCTTAGAAGGGAGCAACTCGGTATTGGATGATGATGTCGATAGTATACCAATAGCGGATTGGCCTGATATAGCCAGTAACTTTTGTTCTGATGCCTCGAACGCCTACTGCATAATCGGAAATTAGCTTGACTACTGTAACTTATCTCCTCCTCCCGTTCATATTCGGTGCCATAGTCGGCAGTTTTCTCAATGTCGTTGCCTTACGATTCGGGACCGGAAAAGGGATCGGAGGACGTTCGGGTTGTATGAATTGCGGCAAGAAGCTCGGTTGGCGCGAGCTGATACCGATCGTGAGCTTCTTTTTTCAGAAGGGTCGATGCAGGGAGTGCGGGAGCAAGATATCGTGGCAGTATCCGCTGGTAGAATTCATGACGGGCGCTATGTTCGCCTTGATCTTCTTGACCTTCCCGCCGTTCGATGTCGTGTCATCGGTGATGACGGTACTCCATATCATTGCGGCTTGTCTGCTGCTGGTTATCTGTGTCTATGACATCAAGCACAAGATCATACCCGACGTGTTCTCATATGCTTTTTCTGGTATCGCACTCATCTCTCTCTTCGTCGGCGGATGGTCCTGGTGGCATGTTCCGAGCTGGTGGCAGATCATCGCCGGACCGCTCGCCGCTGTGCCGTTTGCGCTGATCTGGCTCGTCTCTCGTGGCAGATGGATGGGCCTCGGCGACGCCAAGCTGATGCTCGGCATCGGCTGGTTCCTCGGGATATCAGGGGCTGTCAATGCCATCATCTTGGCTTTCTGGATAGCCGCCGCAGTCAGCATCATATGGATGCTCGTCACCTATAGGCGCTTCAAACGGGGAATGGAGATACCGTTCGGTCCCTACCTCATCGTGGGTATGTACGCCGTGCTCTTATTCGGGATCCAGGCGATAGATACGGGGATGCTCATGGAGCTTTTTACTTGGTATAATTGACCATATGCATAGTCCAAAAGAACAGCATGCTTTGAGATCAGTACAGTGTCCTCGACATGAACAGAAGAGTCGCGCGGGATTCACACTGGTCGAGCTCATAGTATCCGTGGCGATATTTGCCGTGATGACGGCCTTGGTAGTGGCGAAATATGGCAACTTCAATAACAACATACTGTTCACCAATCTCGCGTATGACGTCGCTGGCATCATCAGGACCGCCCAGTCATATGGACTGAGCGTGAGGAGCGCGGACGATGTGGGCAATTTCCAATCCGCCTACGGTGTGCATATATCTACCGACCAGCCCAAGACCATCATCTTCTTCGCTGATACGGATGAGGACGGCATCTATGGCGGCTCGAGCGAGGACATCAGCTTTTATGCGCTCAAGCAAGGGGCATATATCGTCGGATATTGCTTTGTGCCCTCATGTCAGGGATATGCCAATGGAGACCTCAATATCACGTTCAAGAGGCCTGATCCGGATGCGAGGTTGTATGATAGCGAGTTCCTCATCGGGAATTATGCCGAGATAGTCATCCAGTCACCCCAAGGAGATACGCGCGCGATAGTCGTCCGTGGCAACGGACAGATATCGATCAAAGACTAGCGAAGTGACCGAGAGGCCGCTGTGATGTTAGGCGTTCGGGATAGTTACTTGGTATAATCATGACGATGAATCATCCCCAGAGATCGAACACGATAGGCGCGCAAGGATGTCGCGAGCGCGGCTTCACACTCGTCGAGATGATCGTGGCGCTCGCCATCTTCTCCATCGTCTCCGTGGTGGCGCTCGGCGCGTTGGTCAAGATCGTCTCCGCCAACAAAAAGGCCCAGAGCCTCCAGTCGTCGATCAGCAACTTGAGCTTCGCGCTCGATGCCATGTCTCGCGAGCTGCGTACCGGCAAGAATTATCATTGCGAGAGCAATGATGGTAGTCCGAACTATACAGGAGAAGACATAGACTTATTGGGATGTCCGTCTGGATTGAGCGATCGAGAGACTGCCACGTTGCTCGGGTTCGCTTCGGCCAAGCGCATACCGGATAGTAGTGGCACCTGCGCCGCTGCCTATGCGTATCGGTTCCGTCCCGAGGGGAGCGTGTATGTCCTGGAGAAAGCTGTTCAGACAGACTGCGATGAAGGCATCAGCTCTACCGACTTCGAGAATATCATCGACGAGAACGTCGAGATCACTGGGTATTTTCTCTCCGTCCAAGAAGACGAGTATCCTCGAGTGACCGTACGCATCTCCGGGTATTCTGGCGTGAGGGAGAGGGAGAAGACCTACTTTGACGTGCAGACGACGATATCGCAACGCGTCCCATAATCTCATGACTATCTTCAACCACCAATCTTCAACCGTCGATTCCCGCAGGGTAGACCTGCGTACGCAGGTCTACCCTGCGGGGGCGAGTTCCGGCTTTACCATCATCGAGACGTTGGTGGCGATAACTGTGCTGATGATCGCTATCGCCGGGCCGCTGGTCGTAGCGACCAAGGGTCTCGCCGCGGCGCAGACTTCCAAGAATCAGATGATCGCCACCTATCTCGCGCAAGAGACCATGGAGATCGCCAAGAATACCAAAGACAATAACATCGCCTCAGGTGCGGCATGGGATGAGCTGCTCAACGAATGCTCGGAGAGCTCGCCGTGCGATATGAGCCCGTTCGACGATTATATATTATGCCCGGAATCCCAGTACCAAGGCCAGGGATGCAGGATCTATTTCACTCCGGAGTTCGGGTATGTCAATTCTGCCACCGGAGATTCGACCCCGTTCTACCGCAAGTTCTATATCGAGCCGATCGGCAGCAGTGAGATATCCGTCAACGTCATGGTCAATTGGAGGGAAGGGGCTCTTCCATATCAGGTTCATATTACCAATCAAATGCTCAATACTACCCGATGATGAAACGAGGCTACACACTCCTGTTCGCGGTGATCACAGCGGCCTTGGTGCTCGGTGTGGCGGTGTTCATCATCTCGGTCAGCAAGAAGCAGTATGATCTCTCGATCTCTGCCCGCGATTCTATCTACGCGCTCTACGCCGCCGACAGTGGCATCGAATGCGCGGCCTTCGCTCTCGAGGGCGGCCAGCTCGAGCTCGACGGGACGCCGATCGTAGAATGCAATAATGAGTTTGCTTCAGGCGCATTTCAGAATATAGGCAATCCCGATGACACGATCTGGAACAGCGATACCGTCGATGAGGCGTCCGATCTGTACATTCCGTTCGAAGATGGCCGATGCGCTCTCATCACGGTCACGTACGGTCTCAACAAGGACGACGTCCCGGTCGTTCGTATCGTCTCTCGAGGTTATAACCAATGCGATAGCTCCGGCCCTAGGCCGAGCGCCCGCACTGTCGAGCGCGCGTTCCGTCTGACCAAGACTATTTGACGCAGGACGCAGGTCTACCCTGCGTACGCAGGTTCTGCTATCCTTAGCGCATGAAGACCAGCGCGCCCAAGAGCGTCATCGAGCGTCTCGCCAAGCTCAAAGAGCTGGTCGAGCGCCATCGTCATGCCTATCATACGCTCGACAAGCCCGAGATCAGCGACGAAGCGTACGATTCTCTCTACAAGGAGCTGGAAGAGATAGAGGCACGATATCCGGAGCTCAAGACTGCCGATAGCCCGACCCAGCGCGTCGGTGGATCGACACGCAAGGAGTTCGCCAAGGTCAGGCATGTCCACAGGCAGTGGTCTTTCGATGATGTATTTGATTTCGATGAGCTCAAGAAATGGGATGAGCGCGTGCGCAGCTTCATGGCCAAAGCCGATGTCGCCGACGAGCCGCTCCGCTACTGTTGTGAGCTCAAGATCGACGGTCTCAAAGCCGTCCTTACGTATGAGAACGGCGCGCTCGTGCGCGCGGCGACGCGCGGCGACGGGGAAGTGGGCGAAGATATCACGGCGAATGTGAAGACGATAAAAAGCGTCCCGTTGTCGCTAAAAACAATATCAATCAGTGGACATCAGGCGCTGGAAAAGATCCCTGATCAGCTCTCAAAATCCGAGGTCCAGGACATAGAACATGACACTATGACTGTCGTCGGCGAGCTCTGGATAGCCGAGGATAGCCTCAAGCGGATCAATGAGGCGCGAGCCGCGGCGGGTGAGCCGCTCTATGCTAATACGCGCAATCTGGCGGCGGGGGCGGTGCGTCAGCTCGATCCGAGGATAACAGCGTCGAGAAAGCTCGATTCGTTCGTATACGATATAGACGAGATAAAACTCAAAACTCAAATTTATCCCGCCTTGGCGGGACAGGCAAATTTACCCCGCCAAGGCGGGGCAAGCAAAAATCCGGACACGCAATCAGGCGAGCTGGAACTGCTCAAAGAGCTGGGGTTCAAGACGGAGCCGCATCATGAGGTCTGTCGTGACATCGGAGAGGTCCAGCGATTCTATGAAAAGTGGACCAAGAAACGCCACGATCTCCCGTATGGGCTCGACGGCATCGTCATCAAGGTCGACTCGCTCAGGATACAGCAAGCGCTCGGGTATACCGCCAAATCCCCGCGGTGGGGTGTCGCCTACAAATTTCCCGCGGAACAGGTGACGACAGTGCTCGAGGACATCGTCTTCCAGATCGGGCGCACTGGCGTGATCACGCCGGTGGCGGTCATGAGACCAGTGCTCGTCGCCGGCTCTACCGTCTCGCGCGCCACGCTCCACAACGAAGACGAGATCAGGCGACTCGATCTGCGCATCGGAGACACAGTGATATTACAGAAATCCGGCGATGTCATACCGGACATCGTGAGCGTGGTGACTGAGCTTCGTCCGAAGGATAGCAAGCCTTTTGAGTGGCCGACGCATATCTCCGCGTGTGGTGGTGACGGACGCATCGAGCGCGTGCCCGGCGAGGCGGCGTGGCGCTGTGTGGCCAAGGATTCATTTATCCAGCAGAAGCGCAAGCTCCACTATTTCGCTTCCAAGAAGTGTTTTGATATAGACGGTCTGGGTCCCAAGAATATCGACGTGCTTTTCGATGCTGGCCTGATCTCTATGCCTGATGATATATTCACGCTCAAGAAGGGAGATATCCTGGCTCTGCCACGCTTCGCCGAGCTCTCGGCGGACAATCTGATCCGTGGGATCGATCAGGCCAAGAAAGTGACTTTGCCGAGGTTCCTGGCATCATTGTCGATACCGCAGGTGGGGGAGGAGACGGCGTATGATCTGGCACGTCACTTTCAGAAGAAATCTGACTCGTCCGCCGTAGCTCGACCGAAGGGAGGAGCGAAGGTGGAAGATCTAAAATCGAAATCCGAAACCCGAAATCCGAAATCCGAAGATCGACCTATCGACCTGATCATGTCCGCGCCCGAAGATGAGCTGCGCGCGATCTATGGAGTAGGGGATGTCGTGGCGCGATCGATATATGCGTGGTTCCGAGAGGCTGACAACAAGAAGCTGATCAGGAACCTTCTCAAACATGTCGAACTCCAAGAAGAGCAGGTGAACGCGAATCGCAGATTCGAAGGCCTCTCGTTCGTATTCACGGGTACATTGCCGACGCTAGAGCGCGAGGAGGCGCAGGACATGGTCCGCAAGAATGGGGGAGATGTCTCGAGCTCCGTCTCCAAGAAGACGTCGTATGTGGTGGCGGGAGATGAGGCTGGATCTAAGCTGGGCAGGGCACGAGAGCTGGGGGTCAAGATGATCTCGGAAGAGGAGTTTTTGGAGATGGTGGGCGGCGATAGTCAAAAGTGACAAGAAAGTTGTCACTTTTTTGATGTCGTGGTAGTAGAGCATGGGGAGCTCCCTGTCGCCGTATTCATCGCAACAAAAAAAGATACGGTTTGCTCCTGCCCCACCATCCCGCCACCCAAAAATCCTCACCTTGCCGTCGTTCGGTCATCCATCGCAACAAAAAAGATACGACCGGCTCCGCCCCGCCACTCTCGGCCGCCTCCCCACAGTGATCTCCATTCCCGCCGAGATTTTCATGTACATTTGATGAGATATGTGTTTTGATATCTCAGCCTTTTAAGCCACACCCCGCCACGGTGGGGTGAATGCCACAAGTCAAAAGTGAAAATAGCGACTAAGATTTTTGACAGAATTATCGCCGACTTATTTGTTGCTATGCTTTTCGCATGGTACACTCACAACCATGATAACCACCCAAGAGGTCGAGAAATTGGCGGCGCTGGCTCGCATCAAGCTCTCCGATGCCGACAAGGCATCGCTGACGGATGAGTTCGGCTCCATCCTCGCCTATGTCGATCAGCTCAAGAAGGCCGATGTATCTCTCGACGCCGAGGGTCGCGTCGGCGCGGTCAGGAATGTCATGCGTGCCGATGAGTCCGCCCCGATTTCTTCTGGAGATCGAGAGGCGCTTCTCGCTGAAGCTCCGGACAGAGAAGGCGATCATATCGCGGTCAAGAAGATCATAGCGCAGTAGCGATACGAATACTACGAATAATGCGAATAACGACGAATGCCAATAGACTTACAAAATCTGACGATCGTGAAAGCGCATGAAGCGCTCAAGAAGGGCGAATTCACTTCGGTCGAATTGACGCAGGCGTATCTGGATCAAATTGCCGCACGCAACGGCGACATCTACGCATATCTGGAGGTCTTCGAAGACGCGATAGATCAGGCCAAGGAGGCGGATAAGAAAATACAAGGATTGATCTCGCCAACGGCGGGGTTGACCCCGCCTGTGGCGGGGTTGAAAGAAGGAAAGATTGAAAGATTGAAAGATTCGGATACAGCCGCGGATTTCCCGATGTTGCTGGGCATCCCGTGCGCGATCAAAGATAATATCCTCATCAAGGGCCACATCGCCAGTTCAGCGTCCAAGATATTGGAGCGATATCATGCGACCTACGATGCCACGGTCATCCGCAAGCTCAAGGAGGCCGGCGCGGTCTTCCTCGGACGCACCAATATGGACGAATTCGCTATGGGCGGCTCGACCGAGAACTCCGCCTATGGTCCGACTAGGAATCCGCACGATCTCGAACGCGTTCCAGGCGGGACCTCGGGAGGATCGGCAGCTGTCGTAGCGGCGGACATGGCATTGTTTGCGCTCGGCTCGGATACAGGAGGATCGATCAGACAACCTTCGAGCTTTTGTGGTGTGGTAGGGATCAAACCGACATACGGCAATGTATCACGATATGGTCTGATGGCGGCTGTTTCGTCATTTGACCAGATTGGTCCGATAGTCAAGACGGTCGAAGATGCCGAAATAGTATTTGATGTGATCAAAGGGAAGGATGAGAAGGATGGAACAAGTCAAAATTCTCCCGCCTCCGCTCCACTCCGCGAAGCTTCGGCGGGCAAGCAATTCCCAATTCCCAATTCCCAATTCCAACACAGGCAAGATCGATTGCGTATAGGTATTCCGAAACACTTCTTGAAAGGAGATGGCATCGATCCGGCGGTCGTGAAGGCGTTCGAATCTTCGGTGGAAGCGCTTAAAGCTAAGGGATATGAGGTGATCGATATCGAGTTACCGAATATCTCGTATTCATTACCTGCATATTATATTCTGAACTTTGCGGAAATATCGTCCAACATGGCGCGCTATGATGGTATGAGATTCGGTCTCCATGTAGATGGCGCGGACGGCATCGGCGACTATTTCGAGACGCGCAAGGCGGGCTTAGGCAAGGAGGTCATCCGCCGCATCTTGCTCGGCACCTATGTACTCTCGTCAGGATACTACGACGCCTATTACAATCGCGCCAATGCCGTGCGCCGGATGATCACCGAGGACTTCACCAAAGCATTTCAGTCAGTCGACGTCATCGCCACGCCGACCACGCCATCTCCTGCGTTCAAACTCGGCGAGAAGACGAGCGATCCGGTGGCGATGTATCTGGAAGATATATTCACCGTGACGGCAAACCTGACGGGCATGCCGGCCATCTCCGTGCCGATGAAGACCGACGGATTGCCCGTAGGCATCCAGTTCACCGCGCCACAGGGAGGGGAGAGCGCTCTATTTGAGATCGGAAAAGAGACGGAGATAGTCGAGTAGTACTTAGCTACTTGGGTACATAGTTTTCGCTACTAGATCTAGATGCAGAAACTATGTAACTGGGTACTATGTAACTATGTAACTATTTTATATAATATACCCATATGCCTCCTTCGGAGTTCACAGACCCGTCTCCCCATATATCGATCGGCCCACCACAGGTCGACATCATGTCGTCTCTAGATACGGCGTATCAAGCTTTTCTCGCGTGGTTGCCGGCGCTGACGTCGATCCTCAAGTCAGCGTTCGGTGTCTTGGTGGGCCTCTCATTCCCGATATCGCTCTTTTTCCTGATCGTCATCATCTACTGCGTGGAACAGCTCAAGTATATCCGTAAGAGGGAGGAGCTCATATACGACACGCGGACCGAACCCGCGTATCAGGAACAAGAGGGAGGAGATCCAAAGCTCGCGCATCAGTGGTCGAGCGTGATACGGCACATCGAGTCTCCCAACGAGAACGATTGGAAGCAGGCGATCCTTGAGGCAGATATGATCCTCGGTGACATCCTGACTGCCATGGGCTATAGGGGAGAGAGCATCGGGGAGAAGCTCAAGCGGGTCAGTCTCGGCGATATGAAGTCTCTCGACGATGCCTGGGAGGCGCACAAAGTCCGCAATGACATCGCGCATCGACCTGGTTTCTCCATCAACCAGTATGATGCCCGACAGGTCATCGCTCGATACCGCAAGGTCTTCGAGGAGTTCTACTACATTTGATACAGATATACGAATGCATGCAAATCTACGAATAACTACGAATAGCGCAATCGCCATTCGCAGTTATTCGCATCATTCGAATAATTCGTATATTCGTATCGTGCGTACGTGTTGCGGGGGCCGGAATCGAACCGGCAATTTTCAGGTTATGAGCCTGACGGGTTACCGTTACCCTACCCCGCGATGTGAGGGCTCATTGTGTCATATTATAGCGTCTGATGCAAGACCACGGATCGCGCCTCGAGGTGCGACCTTGATTTGCGCAAAGCCGTTTTTTCATCTATTGTATCTCCATCTGTCGGCGTAGCTCAGTTGGTTAGAGCGTGGGACTCATAAGCCCAAGGTCGGAGGTTCGATCCCTCCCGCCGACACATCATGTTTTCTTGTGTTTTCCGCTCTTTTTGTTACACTAGGTCACGTTCGTGCTTTGTATAGGGAATATGCAGCTGTAGCTCAATCTGGTTAGAGCACTCCCCTGTCACGGGAGAGGTTGCGGGTTCGAGCCCCGTCAGCTGCGCACTGCTCCGCTCTGCATACGCAGAGCTTCGCAGCGCAAGCATTGTGCTTGCCCTGCGAAGCTCGACGAAGTCGAGCGGATCAGGGCCGATGTAGCTCAGCTGGTAGAGCATTCCCATGGTAAGGGAAAGGTCTCCGGTTCAATCCCGGACATCGGCTCCACTGTTCCGATCCTCACGAGCTCGGAGTTTCGCAGTGCGGGCAACATATATGTGCCTGCTCTGCGAAGTCCCGAACGAGAGTGAGGGGCGGATCAGGGCCGAAGTAGCTCAGTTGGTAGAGCACTCGCTTCGTAAGCGAGTTGTCGCGAGTTCGATCCTCGCCTTCGGCTCAAGAGAAATTCAAAAATTAAATTTATCCCGCCTTGGCGGGACAGGCAAAAATCAAAAGTGAAAGCGCAACGACAGATATTTTCACTATCAGTATACCCTGACTATGACAACAGGAAATCACAAAGAAGAGCTTGAGAAGAAGATAGCCGACCTCGAGACCGCTATGGGCGCCGCTGATTTTTGGGCGGACAAAGGGCGGGCGCAGGCCTCGATCAAGGAGCTCCAGCGACTCAAGGATGAGCTCGAGGGCGTGGGCAAATACGACCGTGGCGACGCCATCCTGAGCATCCTGTCGGGAGCGGGTGGAGACGACTCCGAGGATTTCTCATCGATCCTGTTCAAGATGTATCGCAAATATGCTGAGAGCAAGGGTTGGGGCTGGTCAGTCATCCACTCCAACGAGAATGACCACGGCGGTTATCGCAACATCACCGTGGAGATATCCGGAAAGGGTGTCTATGGCTCGCTCAAGAACGAGTCCGGCGTCCATCGCCTCGTGCGCATCTCGCCGTTCAACGCCAATCAAAAGCGCCACACGTCCTTCTCTATGGTCGAAGTCATTCCCCGATTCGAGAAAGCCTCGGCCGCCGATCTCGTCATACCCGATGCTGATATCGAGATATCCATCGCCAAATCCGGCGGTCCGGGCGGCCAGAACGTCAACAAGCGCGAGACCGCCGTGCGCCTCCTGCACAAGCCGACCAATATATCCATCCACGTGACCTCGGAGCGCTCGCAGGCGCAGAACAAGGAGAAGGCCATGGACATCCTCCGCGCCAAGCTCTGGAAGCGGATCGAGGATGAGCGCATGGCTCGGGAGAAGGGCATGCAGATATCCTCAACGACCTCTATCGAGTGGGGCAATCAGATCCGTTCGTATGTGCTACATCCGTACAAGATGGTGAAGGATCATCGCACGGAGATGGAGACGAGTCAGGTAGACAAGGTGCTCGAGGGAGAGTTGGATGAGTTCATAGAGGCGGAGAAGGAGCTGTAGAATTACCCTAATTTCTAATTGATCTAATTTCTAAACAATGACCAATTGTAGGTTACTCAGAAATTAGGCCAATTAGGTCAATTCTTGTATAATGACCTCCATGATCTATTACGATAAAGTCACCAAGATATACCCTGATAAGTCGGTAGGCCTCGAAGAGGTCAGCTTCGCCATCGAACCAAAGGAGTTCGTAACCATCGTAGGCCATTCCGGCGCGGGCAAGACCACGCTCATGAAGATGCTCATCGCCGAGGATCGGCCGACAGCAGGATCGGTGTTCTTCGAGTCATCTGACATTCACAGGCTCAACAAGCGTGATGTCAGCAAGCTGCGCAGGCGCATCGGCACGGTGTTCCAGGACTTCCGCCTCATCCCCGGCAAGACTGTCTATGAGAATATCGCCTTCGCTATGGAGGCGGCCGGCCGTTCTGACGCCGAGATTGCCTCGGATGTCCCGCACGTGCTCGAGCTCGTGGATGTCGGTCACAAGATCTGGAATTTCCCGCGCGAGCTCTCCGGCGGCGAGCGCCAGCGCGTAGCCATCGCTCGTGCCATCGTCACCCAGCCGGATATCGTCATCGCTGATGAGCCGACAGGCAACCTCGATCCAGTCAATGCCTATGAGATCATCCGCATCCTGCAGAAGATCAACGAGCTCGGCACGACAGTCCTCCTCACAACGCACAACAAAGGCGTCGTCGATGAGGTCAAGGGCCGTGTCATCACCATGGAAAAAGGCAAGATCGCGCGAGATGATCGGGAGGGGAAATACGTCTTATAAATAACTCAAAACTCAAAGCTCAAAAGTCAAAAATAGACCAAATCGAAAAATCAGCGTTAGTTTTGCGTTTTGATTTTTGAGCTTTGAGTTGTCATTCTATGATCTTCACCACCTTCAAGAGAATAGCCCGTACCGGATTCGTGAGCTTTTGGCGCAACGGCTTCCTGTCCTTTGCCGCGGTGGTAGTCATCACGCTATCGCTCATGGCTATCGGCAGTCTGATCTTTGCGAGCGCGTTCGGCAAGACGCTGATCGCCGACGTCAAGGAGAAGGTGGACATCAACGTCTACTTCACGCTGGATGCCGAGGAAGATTCGATCACGGATCTCAAAGCCTCGATCGAGAAGCTGCCCGAGGTCGCGCGCGTCGAGTATGTCTCGCGGGATGAGGCGCTGGAACAGTTCAAGGAACGCTGGCAGGACAACGCGCTCATCATGCAGGGCCTGGATGAGATCGGTTCCAATCCATTCCCCGCCTCGCTCAACATCAAAGCCCACGATCCGGGTCAGTACGCGAGCATCGCCTCGTATCTGGAGGACAAGGGTCCGGTCTCCGGCGGGGGAGAGTCCATCATAGAGAAGGTCAACTATCAGCAGAACAAGCTAGTCATCGATCGTCTCGGCAGGATCATCCCGGTGGTGGAACAATCTGGCCTCGCGCTGGCACTGATCTTGGCGCTGGTAGCGATCATCGTGGTCTGGAATACGATCCGATTGATCGTCTTCACCATGAAGGAGGAGATCTCAGTCATGAAGCTGGTCGGCGCGAGCAACGTCTACGTGCGCGGACCTCTGGTCGTCTCAGGCATCATGTATGGAGTCGTCTCTGGCGTCCTGACGCTGGTGCTGATGGCGGCGTTCGCCTACTGGAGCGATGCGGTGGTTCTGCGCTTGGCTGGCGTCCAGGTGGCGGCTGATTTCGAGCTCGCGGTCAACGTCCTCTCGCGCTATTTCACGCAGAATTTCGGTCAGATCTTCATCCTGATCCTCGGAGCAGGCATCATCCTCGGTGGTGTTTCGAGCTATATCGCCGCGCGGAGGTATCTCAAGGTGTAGGGATGTCGGTGTAGCCATGTAGGTCCCAATATATGTGGATAAAACCGTTCCGAAAAGGACGGTTTTTTTTGGTACAATTACCTGTGTCCGAATCATGCCTGAATCACCTATCATACGCGCATCAAAACACATCGGCATGGCGCTCATCATAGCGGCCCTGCTTTATGGCGGGTTGGAGATCGCGCGCGCCGCCGCGCGGAGCTCGCCCTTCTCGATCGGTCAGACGACGGATCCTGGCGCCGACGCCGAACCCTGCGGCCCGCTGGACGCCAACTGCTTCCCAGCGGTCTATGGCGTCTCCACCACGACGGCCAATACCTGGTCGGCTCTGCAGACCTTCGGCAACAATGCCTCTCTCGGAGGCGCCACCTTCAATGTCTCATCTCTCGGGACAGGTCAGCTCCTGCAGTACGACGGGACCAACTGGGTCAACACGGCGACGTCGTCCCTCGGCCTGCCGACGTTCAGCGACCTCTCGTCATATTCGAACTTCGGATACCTCTTTCCCTCCAACGCCACCTCCACCGCGCTCTCATTCACCGGTGGCCTGACCTCATATGCCTCCACCACCATCGGTGATGGAAGTACCACCGGAGGTCTCACCATCTCGGGTAATGCGACGACGACGGGGGCAGTATCACTAGGTTCAACTTTGTCAATTGGAAATGGTTCTGGAGGGTCAGTTCCATCTTTTTCGCCAGGTTCGTTTTCTAGATTGACACTTGGTTCTTCTAAATTGCAGGTCGGCGGAGACTATAATGTCCTTTCCCTTAGTTCGGCTATGAGGTTGGCTTGGGGCAGTGCTTCAACTGCTGACCCTACATACAATGATACGTATCTTGTTCGTAACTCTGCTGGAGTTGTTGAGATTAATAATGGAACCACTGGGCAATACCGTGATTTACAGATTAGATCGCTTAATCCAACATCAGGCAACGTCGGGATAGGGACGACAAATCCAGGAGTATTGCTTAGTATTTCAGGTGCGCATGTTTCAGGACAAGGAATGTTTAGGTTGGATGGCACTACACATGCCTATGCAACTTACAATGCGGCAGGGACAAACGATTCGGGATTTTTCTTTAATAGGGGTGGCGCTACAAAATGGTACACAAATAATACAGGAACTACAGATGCATTTAATATCGCAAGTCGTGATCCATCGGATAATATTCGATTCACCATACTTCAAAATGGCAACGTCGGCATCTCCACCACCTCACCCTTCGCCAAGCTCTCAGTCACCGGCTCGGGCACAGGCACCGGCACTGCATTCCAGGTAGCTGACTCGACGAATGCACCGAAGTTCACGGTGTTGGACAATGGGAATGTGGGCATCGGAACGACGAGTCCATACACACAACTGGCACTCCAAGAAGGAGCAGGAACAGGTATTAATCTTTCGCCTTCCAACAGGTATATCTCGATTGAAAGTTCGACGAGTAATTCAGAAATTCGTTTCCTGAGAGACGGTGGGTTGAATGCTCGTGTGCAGTCGTCAGCAGGTACGTCATTAAATATGTCGACGCTCTGGGGGGGTAATGAGGTGTCAAAGATTGATCTGCAGCGTGGGAGTAACGCTGGCTACATCACCTTATCGACCGGAAGTTCGGGTGTGACAGAGCGTGTGCGCATTGATAGCTTAGGTAACGTCGGCATCGGCACTACCACCCCCTGGCGCAAGCTCGCGGTCACGGGTACGGTTGGCTTCGATGGCTTGACGAACGACGGCACAGGCAACTACCTCTGTCTGACGGGCAATAACGAGGTTACATACAGCGCCACTGCCTGTACCGGCGTGTCGTCGCGTGAGTTCAAACATGCCATAGAGGACATCGTTGGCGGATTGGACACAGTGCTCGCTTTGAGGCCGGTGTCGTTCGTCTACAACGACGACGTATCACCCAACGATCAATCGACCCATCTCGGATTTGTGGCTGAAGAGGTGGATGAGATCGACCCGAATCTGGCCGCGTATGATAGTGCCGGCAAGGTGCGTTCGGTGAAGTATCTGGAGTTCATTCCGGTGATCATCAAAGCGTTGCAGGAATTGAGCGCGCGTATCGATCAGCTGGCGCAGGTGGGCATCGCGGGAATTAAACATATATTCGCCGAAAAGGTGACCACCGACGAACTGTGCGTCGGAGAGACCTGTGTCACGGAGGATGAGCTCAAAGCCCTGCTCCTGAACGCCGATATCGCTCCCGTCGATCATTCATCCGGCGGATCACAGCAAGAAGAGCAGAGCGAAGATCAGGAATCTCTCGATGAACAAGAAGATGTTCAGAATGAGGATACCGGATCCGACCAGGAAGTGGATGGAGAGGTCATAGATACTGATACCACCGATGGAGAACCTGTTTCCGAACCAGTCGCGGAAGAGCCCGCGGATGAGCTTCAGGGAGATGATGAGAGTCAGGTGGATGACGAACCGGTCGAGAATGATCCTTTGGAAGATGAGACTACGGATGAGGGTATTCAAGCGGATGAAACGATAGACGAGGAACAGGATGCCGCAACGGATGAGGGCGACGGGGTGGATCAGGAGATATCGGATCAGCCCGTATCCGACCCCGCGCCGACCGAAGAGACTCTGTGAATATCATGAAAGCGATACGCATACAGTTCGTCATGTACGCGCTCGCCGCGCTCATCCTCGCCGGATTTGCCGGCGAGGCTTTGGCATCAGAGACGAGTGGTACGATCATCTCTGGTTCGTCATCGACCAGGATCTGCAAGGATGAGAGCTGTTCGTCATACAGCACCGTCAACTGGAAGCCGACACTCAACGCCAACACTACCGGCGCGACGGCTGTAGCTGTCACCGATAGCGGCGTTACCGGCTGGCTCTGGGGAGACGCCGTCGGCTGGGTCAACATGCAGCCCACCGGCGCGGGAGTGACCATCGATCCAAACACGGGAGCACTGTCTGGTCACGCGTATGCCAATACCGGCTCATGGATTAATTTCAGCCCCACGACTGTCTCCGGCGGAACGCAGGTAGGAGTTACCATCACGTCAGCAGGGGAATTATCCGGTTGGGCGTATGTCTCCGGAGCCAACGGCGGCTGGATGAAGTTCGACTGCACAGCCGTGGCGACGTGTATCAAGACAGACTGGAGGCCCGTGAGTGCGCGGTCTTTCGGCGGATCAAGTGAACAGCCTTCTTCTGGCGGAGGCGGATCAGGATCCGTAGCTCGGACCACTACGACCTCGTGGTGGACGTGGCTCATTTCTCCTCTAGTCCCTCAGTCTCCGACTCTCGTCGTCGATCAGAACGCTCTCATAGCCGCTCCCATCGTACAGCCACAGAACCCCCTCGTGCGCACCATCGACGCCATCATTCCCGGGCTGATCCCGCAGACGCCTGTCCCGAGCCTGCCCGCACCCGTTATCTCAGCGGAGACACCGCTGTCATTGGCGGCCACATGGAACTTGGTCCCTGAGAAGCCCATCGCCGACTTCGTGATCGGTCCGCTCCCCGCGGAGATACGCATGCTGGCGATCAAATTCCCCGAGCTGGGAGAGACGTTCCGCGAGCTCGGCATCGCGCGGGTGAGCGATCTCGACAGGTTGAAGACGGCGCGCTTCGTCCTGCCGGGGCTCGATCAGGTCGAGGAGATACCGACGGACATCGTCTTCGCCAAGTCCGGCGATCTCATCAACTACAGCCCGTCACTGACTATCGCTGATGACGGTACGCCCGAGCAGCTCGTCAGTACCATCGTCGGCAAGCGGCTCGACCTGGTGATCAAGCCGGATCATCCGGTCGCGTCCATCGACGGGTATCTTCTGGTCAAGGACCTCGATCGCGTGCAGGCGCGCAAGGCGGTCCCGGAGACCTCGATACTGGCGTCGGCGCTGACCGCGGCTCTGGCCCTCATCAATCGGCCGACCGAGGCGCCGGCCGCACCGCCGGAAGAGAAGCTCGTGCTGGAGCGCTTCTCCTATAGCGACCCTGATGGGGATGGCATCTATACTGCCTCCATCCAGGCCCCGCTCGTGCATGGCGAGTACGAGGTCGTATCAGTCGTAGAATACGAGGATGTCGCTCTGGGATCCAAGGAGTTCCGCTTGATAGCCGTCGTCGATCCGGAGGGGTATGTCTATCGTCGCAGTGGTGCGGACGAGGCGCGCATCGGCGATGCGGTGGTCACGCTGTATCACAAGGATCCGGCCACGGGGACGTTCCTATCATGGGATGCCGGCAAATACCAACAGGTCAATCCGCAACGTACCGACAAGAGCGGCACGTACTCGTTCCTCGTGCCGGAGGGGACATACCGGCTCGGCGTGACTGCGTCCGGATATGGCGAGTTCACCGGCCAGGAGTTCGAGGTGAGGCAGGGTAGGGGCGTCCATGAGAACATTGAGCTCAAGCCGGAGGGGTTCTTCAGGAGATTGTTCGGGATATTCAGGTAGTTTACAGTTTACAATTAAAAATTTTTAGTGAAAGACGCAATCAGTATCATGAATAAAGCATCCACCATCGTCATAGTCGCGCTCATCCTCATCTCAGCATTCCTTGTCGTGCGCATATCGAGCATCTCGGCTGAGCTCGCATCAGCCCGCGCCGAGATCGCCGAGCATACCACCGATAGGCAAGTGGTCGCCTTCCTCGGACTTTTCATAGATCGGGTTCTCCAGAGCGATGAGCCGGTGGATTTCGATACCAGACTCAAGCTGGAGAATGACGTCCGTGCCATGAATGATCCGAGCATCTTGGCCCAATGGAACGCGTTCACCGCGAGCAAGAGCGAGGCCGAGGCCCAAGAAGCGGTCAAAGACCTGCTCGATATGTTGGTCGAGAGGATCTAGGTATCTGTGGCGTGTCTCGAGCCATATCACGGAGGAAGTATCTCAAGATGCGAGTATGGCATGCACGCGGCACTATTTGGTATACTTAGAGGCGTCATACAGTACGCTACCCGGCTCGCTCGGGGGATATTTATGTACATGAAGCACCATACATCTATCCTGCTCGTCTTCATCTGCGCGATTGCCATCATATCGTGGTCGCTTCATGCTACGCATATCGTCTATGGCGCCGATGAAGTCGTCGATTCTCTCGAGGAGAGAGATACAGGGACAGTCCTCGGTACGAGCACTCCTCCCGTGGAGACAGAGATCATCCAGCCAGCGACCGTAGTAGATCCCTCAGCGACCAGCACGGAGGCTATAGTAGAGACGGGAGAGACATCAGAGCCACAAGAAGTCCTCGTGGATGACGTTGATACTGGTGTCACAGGAGAAGCTACAGATGGATCTGTTCCCGAAGAGTCAGTCGATGATGGGTCAGAAGAGGTCGCTGATGAGGCATCTGACGAAGAGATGGTAGAGGAAACAGACGAAGAAGCCTATCTAGATCATCCCGGTCTTCCAACTGTCATGACTGTGCTCCCTAAGCCGAGAATATTCACTAAGAGCTTTGTCCTCGATCGGGCGGCAGAGCATACGTGCAAAGCCCGCACGTTCAGAGTCGATATTTCAGGAGATGATTTCTCCTGGGTAGATGTCGCTTTTGAGGGTGCAGAAGACGCGCTCTATCGCGCCGAGATCGGAGGTCTGCCGCGGGGCATAGAGGTGAGGTTCGTATCGACCGGCGACTATGCTACCGAGGTCAGCGCAGGCTATCAAGTCATCGATCTAGATATACACAGCGACCCTGGATCACAAAAAGGCAATTTTGACATACCGATCATATTCACCGCCTTGCGAGAAGAGGGGCCATCGTCTGTGTCATGTCAGTTCAACCTCGTCAACCTATGAAGAATCCTGATGCCGCAGCTCCTCGGATCGTTTGGCTGGTCGTCGCGATCTGCTTTTTTGCGACGGCTAGCGTCGTCCTAGGTTCTCTGCTTTTCGTCAAGACGCGCCCGGACGCTCTGCGTAAGGCCAGCAATCCGTATCCGCTCATCGATTTCGCACGGAGCTTCATAGGACAGGAGCACTATCTGACGACTATCCAGCCGCTCCGTGCGCGCATCAAGGAGATGGCCGATGAATTCGAATCCGGATCGGTCTCTGTATATATAGAGTATCTCAATACGGGCGCGAACATCTCCATCAACCCGGAGCTCTATATATGGCCGGCGAGCTTGACCAAGGTCCCGCTTGCCATGGCCGTCATGAAGAAGATCGAGAGAGGGGAATGGAAGCTCAGTAACGAGCTCGTCCTCATGCGTGGTGATGGCGACGACAAGTCCGGGGATAGCGAGAACCCGCTTTCGGAATACCCGATCGGCACCAGGTTCACCATCGAGAAGCTGCTCGAAGAGCTCCTCATCAACTCTGACAACACTGCTTATTTCATATTCTTACGCAATCTTCACCAGGATGATCTCAAGAATGTCATCCAGTCGCTGGGCATGGAGGCCCTATTCACCGAAGAGGGGAAGATCTCGGCCAAAGAATATTCCCGCGTCCTACGGGCGCTGTATACCGCGAGCTTCCTCTCCAGAGAGCATTCGCAATACATGCTCGAACTGCTCGACAGGGCGACGTTCGACAAATTCATCTCTGGGGCAGTACCTGCAGAAGTTCCATTTCCTCATAAATATGGCGAGAACAAGCCGCTCGCCGCGTATTCTGATTCGGGTATAGCGTATGTTCCCGATAGGCCGTATATCATATCCGTCATGGTCCAGGGAGATCCACAGGCTCCTCATGACGTCGAAGCTGAGCGCGTCGCCGCGTTCATGAAAATGCTCTCCAAGGAGGCGTATGACTATTTCAGGACCGAGATAAACCGATGATCCAGAATGAGCCATGAAGCATATATGTATCAGTAGCTCGATTGTGGCACGTCTGACCAGGATATCTACCGGGTTCGTGCTCATGCTGGCCATGGTTCTGACCAATATCCCCCTCGGATTCATCGTGACGATCGCGAAGAAATTCGATGACCGCAATGTTGTCGACTTGATGTGGCAGGCCCAGCGCGACTCGTCGGTCGTGGACTCGTTCGGCGTCGAGCAGGCTCATGCATCGGCAGAGAATACGGTCGATGTCACCATACTGGACGCTACCGACGAGTTCGGACCCTCTCCATCGGTCGTCTTCACGAGCGACCAAGTGGGATATGTTTTCTACATCGATGCGACTGCGCAGGATCTCGCCTACAGCAAGACCACCAATGGCGGCACCAACTGGAGCGCGGCTGTCGTCATCGATACCGCCATCACCGGCTGGACCACCCTCGCCGTCTGGTATGACCAGTGGACGCCAGGAGACACCACCGGCACGCGCATCCATATCGCCGCCGCGGACGATGCCGCTGACGACATCTACTACACATATCTCGATACCAACGGCGATACCCTCAAGGGCAGTGTGGTCGCGGCAGTCCCCGGATCGACTACCTTCACCGAAGCGAGCGATGGTCCCCCGAGCATCACCAAGGGAGCAGGAGGAGCACTCTTCATCTCCGGCAACTTCACGAACACCGCCGGTGGCAAAGTCTACAAATCGACCGACGGAGCCGGAAACACATGGTCGGATGCCACGCCGACGAGCTGGAGCACAGTGGCGATCGATCAGATCCAGCTCTTACCTCTCCTCACCGACAACGACATCATCGCCATCAAGGCCCAGACGGCAGACAACACCATCAGATATCGCATATATGACGAGGTCGGCGACACCTGGGACGGAGCCTGGTCCGCGAGCATCGCCTCGCTCACCGAGAACACCACCTACGACCAGTGGTTCTCGGCCACCATCAGGAAGTCTACCGGAGACGTGTACCTCGCCTTCGCCAATCAGACCAACAATGCCGCCAACGATATCGCGTTCTGGAGCTTCGACGAGAGCGCTCGTTCGGGCTTCTCCCAAGGAGCGGATCTCTTCACCAACGATATCAGCGTGATGATGCCCGCTCCGCTCGTCGACGAGAACACGGGAGACATCTACGTCTCCTACCTCCGCGGCACGCTCAACTCCGCCATGAATGTCTACTACAAGAAGTCGACTGATGGGGGCGCGAGTTGGGGCGATGAATCCGCGAAGCTCAACGAATTCGCCGATGACCACAAAGGCGTGCGTACCAATCTCCTCAGCGGGAGTAGGCTCTACGTCGTCTGGTACAACGACGACCTCAACGACATATATGGAAGTACCATCATGGATGGCGCAGAAGTGTCGATAGACAACGCCTTGACTGATGGTACCGACGAGTTCGGGCCGTCGCCATCATCGGTATTCATCTCTGATCAAGAAGGCTATGTCTTCTACATCGATGCGGGTAACGACCTTGTCTATAGGAAGACCGTCGATGGAGGCAAGAACTGGCTCAATCCGGTGATCGTGAACAATGTCATCACCGGCTGGACCACCCTCGCCGTCTGGTATGACCAGTGGACGCCAGGAGACACCACCGGCACGCGCATCCATATCGCCGCCGCGGACGATGCCGCTGACGACATCTACTACACATATCTCGATACCAACGGCGATACCCTCAAGGGCAGTGTGGTCGCGGCAGTCCCCGGATCGACTACCTTCACCGAAGCGAGCGATGGTCCCCCGAGCATCACCAAGGGAGCAGGAGGAGCACTCTTCATCTCCGGCAACTTCACGAACACCGCCGGTGGCAAAGTCTACAAATCGACCGACGGAGCCGGAAACACATGGTCGGATGCCACGCCGACGAGCTGGAGCACAGTGGCGATCGATCAGATCCAGCTCTTACCTCTCCTCACCGACAACGACATCATCGCCATCAAGGCCCAGACGGCAGACAACACCATCAGATATCGCATATATGACGAGGTCGGCGACACCTGGGACGGAGCCTGGTCCGCGAGCATCGCCTCGCTCACCGAGAACACCACCTACGACCAGTGGTTCTCGGCCACCATCAGGAAGTCTACCGGAGACGTGTACCTCGCCTTCGCCAATCAGACCAACAATGCCGCCAACGATATCGCGTTCTGGAGCTTCGACGAGAGCGCTCGTTCGGGCTTCTCCCAAGGAGCGGATCTCTTCACCAACGATATCAGCGTGATGATGCCCGCTCCGCTCGTCGACGAGAACACGGGAGACATCTACGTCTCCTACCTCCGCGGCACGCTCAACTCCGCCATGAACGTCTACTACAAGAAGTCGACTGATGGGGGTGCGAGTTGGGGAAGCGAATCGGAGAACTTGAACAAGGGCGTCGTCGATGACTTCAAGACTCTACGCGGGAACCTCCTGAGCGAAGATCGTCTCTATGCGGTCTGGTACAACGACGACCTCAACGACATATATGGAAGTACAGTAAACGACGTCTACGCATGGGAGCAGGCCGCGTATAGATTCTTCAACAGCGCCGCCTCCACCGATGTGGGGTCGGCTTTGGCGAATCAGGATATTCCGGGAGTCTTGGCGAGCGGCGGAGATACGTTCCGTCTGCGCATGCTTCTGCACAATACGGGACAGGCTCCGATCAATAGTGCCTCCATGAAGCTTCAGTATGCTGAGAAGTCAGGCACATGCGATACGGCTTTTTCGGGCGAGAGCTATGTCGATGTCACTTCATCGACTGATATAGCCTATGATGTGGCCAACTCTCCGGCTGACGGAGATGCTTTGACATCCAACGCCTCAGACCCGACGCTCGGCAACAGTGTCGTCAATCAGACCTATGAAGAAGCCAATCCCTTTACCAATACACAGGCCATAGTGCCATCGGGACAGGATGGTAAGTGGGATTTCGCGCTGATCGACAACGGCGCGCCGCCCGGTACGAGCTATTGTTTCCGTATCGTCTATACTGATGGCAATCTCATCAATCAGTATAGCGTCATCCCTGAGGTCTCTACCGCCTCCGGAGGCAATTCTCCACCCGTCGCTTCGGATGTCTCCATCGATTCTGATGCGGCCTCAGTGACGCTCATAGAAAGCACGACCAAGGACGTGGTCTGTGTCGCTACAGTCACTGATACGGATGGGTATACAGATATTTCATCGGTCACGGCGGATCTCTTTCGGACATCACAGACTGTCAGTTCCGGACTCGATGACAACGATCACTATCAACTCTCAGGGGATAGTCAATGCGTGCCTTCCGGTGGAGCGGGGAACAGTGAGACGTATACATGCACGTTCGCGGTCCAGTACTTCGCCGATGCTACGGATACTGGTTCGCCCAATGCGGCCGATGATTGGACGTGTCGAGTCATGCCCAGCGATTCAGCAGGAGAAGGGACGAGCGCGAGCGATACGATAGAAGTCGACTCACTGTTCGCATTGGAAGTCACGGCATCCATCGACTACGGGTCTCTCGATCCTGATAGCGATACGGGCTCGACCAATCAACAGGTGACGGTGACTAACACTGGCAATCGCGATATGGATCCGCAGGTATCCGGAGGAGATATGGTTTCCGGCATCAATTCTATAGCCGTAGGACAACAAAAATACGCGTCTGCAGGATTCACCTATACGAGCGGTGGAACGACGCTCTCCACGACACCGGCGACGCTCGACCTGGCCCTTCCTCAGCGCACCGCCGCGGTCGTCGACGCGCTCGTGTACTGGGGTATCGGCATACTGGATGGGACTCCGGGAGGCGGATATGCCGGAACCAACACATTCACCGCTACGTCAGGTATATAATCTCTCGTGCGGGTCGGATGGATCGAGGTGCTGTGGATAATCAACTCGTCCCAAGAAAAAGCGCATGATATACTATGTGCGCATTTCGAGAGAGATACTCATAGTGCACCCTTTTTAAACACTCCGTATTTTATGAAAACAAAAAAAGAGACTATCCATTCGATCGTCGCGTCAGGCGTGAGCGCCATCATGATACTATCGGCAGTCATCGTCCATGCCGATACGACGAGTACCTCTGTCACCGTGGGCAACGCCGCGCCTTCTATATCAGCCACGACCTTCAATAGCGGCTCAGCGATCGTGCTCACTGAGAACACCACGACGGCTGTATACGCGACCACGACAGTCACAGATAGCAACGGATGTGGGAGTATCTACGGAGTCACCGCCAACATTCGCCGATCCGGCGTCGCCGCGGCGAGCTGTGACCAGGTCGGAGAAGCAGACAACAACAGTTGCTATCCGGTCCTCACGTGTACTGTAGAAGCAGGAACATGTACGGGGGGATCTGATACAGCGGCCAACTACGTATGTTCGACATCGCTCCAGTTCTACGCTGATCCGACAGACTCAGGTAGCTTCAGTGCCCAAAACTGGACTGTCGACCTGATAGCCGGAGACGGGGTCGCTACGACTACTGAGGCTGCCAACGCGAGCGTCGAGCTCAACTCTCTCGCGGCGCTCAATGTCGATGCTTCATTGGCATACGGCACGATCGCTGCCAATACCGATACAGGAGCTCTCAACTCGACTACCACGGTCACCAATACCGGCAATACCAACATAGACCCCGATATTTCAGGGACCAATATGACCTCAGGAGGAGATACGATAGCGGTAGGGAACCAGGAGTACAGCAGTTCGATATTCACGTACGGATCAGGTACGGACCTCTCGACTTCGCCCACGAGTCTCGACCTGACATTGGCCAAACCTACATCAGCGAGTGCGGTGACCGACGATGTTTCCTGGGGTATAGCCATACCGGGCGGAACTCCTCCGGGAAACTATACAGGCACCAACACATTCACGGCTGTTGCAAACTAGCCCTGATTCGGGTAGCCTTGCGATGTTAGGATCACGCTCGTGAATCTATCACGTCTCATCATCGGCATAGCCATAGTATCAGCATCCGTCGTGGGATGGGCGTCTTCCACGTATGCAGGGTTTGGTGTATCTCCAGGTCAGATCCAGGAGGACAAGCTCGTCCCTGGGGCGCTCATGGAAAAGACCATATATCTAGTCCAAGGGACCCCTACTGAGGATTTGCCGATACGCGTATCAGTAGAATCTCCCAATATCCAAGATTGGATCACTATCCCGGATGGGCCGGATCAGGTCATCCCCGCGGGGCAACAGCAGTTCCCGGTTAGACTATCGATCCATGTTCCAGAGGATGCTTCGCTCGGGATATATCGCGCGTTCGTCAGAGTGACGACGATCCCGCCCAAGGCCGAAGGGTCGCAGATCACCATCGCGCTCGGCGCCAAGGTGACCGTGGATCTCACTGTCGGCGATGATGTCGTATCAGAGTTCTCGGTCAAATCTATCAAGATCCAAGACATACATGAACGCCAAGATCCGCGCGTATCAGTGACGATCGTCAATACAGGCAACGTGCCTGCCGCTCCTGAGAATGCCTCGTTCGAGCTATTCAACAAGTATGGTCAGATACGTCTCGCATACGCCGAGAACGATGATTTCGAAGAGACTCCGCCATTCCAGGAACGGACGATAGATCTCCGATTCCCCCTCGATGTCCGGCTTGGTATCGGCGAGTACTGGGGCCATGTTAAAATCTATGATGATGGAATCGTCGTCAAAGAGCTCAAAACAATCTTCAATGTCACCGAACGGACATGGTTGGAGCGCTACATGTATGCGCTCATCGGATCCGGCATCGGCATCATCATCTTGCTCCTCATCATCGTGGGGTATCTCGCTCGCAAACGTGCGTAGCATCCTCGCATCTATTCTCATAGCGGCGTCCCTCGTGTCTCTATGTCCCGCGCAGTATCTCTATGCCGCGACGTCAGAGGTCACGGTGACCGTCATTGTGGCAGAGTGTTCTGATGGCATAGACAACGATGGCAATAGCCTCATCGACTATCCGGATGATCCAGGATGTACGTCAGCACTAGATCTATACGAGGATACGATCGCAGCATGTGCGGATGGTATAGACAACGATAGCGATGGATCGACCGACTTCCCGGCGGATATCGGATGTGATTCTGCGGGAGACGATGATGAGTACAACGCTCCCTCGACCCCTCCGAGCGGGGGATCGGGAGGGAGTAGTGGTGGAGGCAGTAGAGGCGACGACACACCTCCTCCATCCTCCCAATCTAGCGTGATCATCAAGGGTGTCGCCTATCCAGGTAGCGATGTCCATGTGCTCAAGGATGGACAGTCTGTCGCTATTTCGCCGGCAGGTCCAGATGCCAAGTTCGAGATACAAGTCTCAGGTCTGGGACCGGGTACCTATACGTTCAGCGTGTGGGCTTCCGATTCCAATGGAGTCCGTTCGACGCTCTATCCCTTCACGGTGACGCTCTCACCCAGTATAACCGCCGTCGTGAGCGGTGTATACTTGCCGCCTACCTTGAGCATCGGCTTTTCCTCCGTACGGCGTGGCGATCCACTGACGATCATCGGGCAGACCAGGCCGTCAGCTAGCGTCTCAGTCGTGACGCACTCTGAGAGTGAGGTCATCGGACAGGCCGTCGCCGATGCTCAGGGTCTCTGGAGCTACGTGCTCGATACGCTTCAGCTCGAGTATGGCGATCATATGACCCAGGCGCGCTCCAAGGCGGGTGCCGAGATCAGCATGATGTCGAAGTCCCTCATCTTCAAAGTTGCGTCACAATCCATCCCGCTTACCTCCGCAGAGGGTCTCATGGGCGACTTCAATCATGACAACAGGGTCAATCTAGCCGACTTCAGCATCATGTTATATTGGCATGGTCGTCCGCTCACGGCTTCATCCCCCGGAGTCGATCTCAATGGTGACGGCAAACTCGATCTGACCGATTTCAGCATATTCGCCTATCATTGGACGGGATAGGTTCTACGATATCTCACATCATCATGAATACCAGAACACCAAACTCGTATAGATCTACCGTGACAGCTTTCATGCTCGTCGCGCTCTATGTTCTCATCCCCGCTCCTGCTGACGCGGCCGAATCATGGTTCGTATCGGATATGATCGAGGTCGGATCTGAGTCTCACATCTTCGTCATGATGAGTTCGGACGATCCGATCAATGCTGTCGAGATGTCTATACACGCGCCAGATGGTCTGCGCATAGTGGATGCGTCAGACGGAGATTCGGTCGTCAATTTCTGGGTCGAACGGCCGATGGTCTCAGAGGACATGAGGTCAGTCAGGTTCGCAGGCATCATCCCAGGAGGGTTCAGCGGCGCAGAAGGGAAGGTCATCGACCTGAGCGTCATAGCCGATCGGCCAGGGCAATACACGATGTCGTTCGATGCATCTTCCAAGCTCTATATGAATGATCCGACAGCGGCAGGGATCGAGATCCAGGTCCGACCTTCTCGAATCATCGCGAGCGTCGATGTGGCCACGTCATCGGCCGCGATACAGTCTGACACAGACGTCGATCCTCCCGAGCCGTTCACTCCGGTCTATGCGCGCATCTCCGATGGGGATGAGGATTTCTGGGTGGTCTCATTCGAGACGCAAGACAAAGGATCAGGAGTCTATCTCTACCAGGTCGCCGAGACGCGCAGGCCAGTAGATATGGATGATCGTTTCGCGCTCGCGCGGCTCACGTGGACGACGACGTGGTCGCCGTATCGACTATCGGACCAGGAGACTGTTTCGCATATCTATGTCAAAGCCGTCGATCGCAAGGGCAATGTCCGATTCGGTCATCTCGATCCACTGCGACATATCCCATGGTATCGAGGCCCGATCCAGTATATACTTATCCTGACGGTATCAATCGCGCTCCTTGTCTTCCTGTGGTCGCGTCGGAGAGCGGTGCGGTGACGTCCATATCTCTATGCTGAGAGCGATTCTTGCGTATACCAGATCTACTAGCCGACATACGTCGCGTATGGCGGCTGTCGTAGCGCTCATGGCGCTCGTCTCTATCGGCTATGTCTCTCCATCTCGAGCCGAGGCCGCGGTGCTGTCTATCGCTCCGTCAGACGCATCGGCGACATATACGGTGGGTCAGGTATTCTCTGTACCAGTCCTCGTCTCGACAGTGAGCGGCATCCCAGTCAATGCCGTATCAGGCACGATCTCATTCCCGACCAATTCTCTCCAAGTCGTCTCGCTCGATACGTCCGGAACATTCGTGGATTTCTGGATAAGCAAGCCCGTGTTCTCCAATAGCGAGGGGACTATCAATTTCGAAGGAGGCTCCTACAATCCAGGATTCCTCGGTTCGGGAGGGAAGATAGTCAATATCCTATTCAAAGCAAAGGCTGTCGGTCCGGCGACGGTCTCATTTTTGAGCTCAGCAGCTCTGGCCAATGACGGGCGGGGAACCAACATCCTCATCAAGGCCAATCCGGCAACGCTCAATATCGTCCCTTCTTCTGCTCTCGTTCCTGATGTAGCCAATACAGTCGAAAGCCAAGCACTCTCTGCGTATTCGCCGACTCACCCTGATCAGACCAAGTGGTACAATCTGACCACGGCAAAAGTCGCTTGGCGTCTCCCGACAGGGACAACTGCCGTGAGGACGCGCCTCGACAGGAGTCCGTCGACCATACCGTCGATCATGTACTCTCCTCCGATCTCTGAGAAAGAGGTAGAAATATCCTCTGACGGTGTCTGGTATTTCCATGTACAAGCTCGCAATGACAGCGCGTGGGGTCCAGTCACTCACTACAAGTTGCAGATCGATACGACATCCCCCGATCCATTTTCCATCGAATTCCCCCATGGTTCCACATCTGATGATCCGCGCCCCGTCATACTCTTCAATACCACCGATGGACTCTCTGGCATGAGTCACTACGATGTAGTGATCGGTGATTTGGATCTGGTACACGTAGATTACAAATCTGTCGATAGCAATCCATATGCCATACCTGATCAGGATCCTGGAGATCAGGTAATCAAAGTAGTCGCGTATGATGTCGCAGGCAATGCCGCGATCGCCACGAGCACGTTCACTATCACCGGTCTCAAGCAGCCTGAGTTCGACGCGTTCCCCGAGATCCTCACAGAAGGAGACAGCCTCCAATTTCTCGGTACCACGTATCCATACGCGACCTTGGTGGTCACCATCACAGATAGCGTCGGGCAACCTGTCACACAAGAAGCAGTGGCGAACTCAGCTGGCAGATTCATCATGATATGGCAGAAATATCTCAACAAAGGCCTGTATACAATGACGTCACATGTCGTCGATGAACGGGGAGCCAAGAGCGTTTCTATCGACGAACGACTGATCACTGTCAGGCCACCTGCGCTCACGCGCATTGGCGTGCCGATACTCAACTACATGACGTTCCTCGCCATCGTCATCGGTGGCATCGCGGCGATCGTTCTCTGGTCCTGGTACCTGCTCTATCATGTGCGCAAATTGAATCGCAAGCTCTCTAGCCGTCTTCGCGCCGCTGATGAAAGCGTCCATACTCAGTTCAAGAAGCTGCAAAGATCGGTCAGCCAACAGGTCAAGGCGCTCGAAGCCGCTTCCGAGCGCCGGACGCTGACCCCCGAGGAATCTCGACTGATCGACGGGCTCCGCGATGCCATAGACGAGGCGGAAGAAGTTGTGGAACGAGAAGTCAAAGACATCGGGAAGTAGGCCTCTTGGAATTTCCGTCATTTGGTGTATACTCCACCCATGCGACGGAAGAAGCGCCCGAATGGCCGGAATAGCGTGAAGAAAAGTTCAGCGAAAAGCCATTCGCGGGGCGCTTCAAAGCCCTCTCGTCCGAGACATGCTCACAAGTACATCTTCGTCATCGGCGGCGTGATGTCCGGCGTCGGCAAGGGTATCGCCACCTCTTCCATAGGCACGCTGCTCGCCGCCAAGGGCTGGACGGTCAATCTGGCCAAGGTCGACCCCTATCTCAATGTCGATGCTGGCACCATGAATCCCACTGAGCATGGGGAAGTCTTCGTGCTCGATAGCGGCCTGGAGACCGATCAGGACATGGGGAACTATGAGCGCTTCCTCAACCGCGACCTCACGGCCGATGACTATATCACGAGCGGCATGGTCTATCGCCACGTCATCGAGAAGGAGCGCGCGCTCGGCTACGGCGGCAAGTGCGTCGAGGCCATCCCGCATATCCGCGACGAGATCGTGCGACGCTTCGAGCATAGCGCCAAGGTCAACAAGTCCGACATCTCGATCATCGAGATCGGCGGCACCGTCGGCGACTATCAGAACATCATGTTCATCGAAGCGGCTCGTGTGCTCAAGATCCGCCATCCGCAGGATGTCATCTTCATCATGGTGTCGTATCTGCCGGTGCCGGGCGCGCTCGGCGAGATGAAGACGAGGCCGACCCAGAACGCCGTGCACCAGCTGGCCTCATACGGAGTGACCGCCGATATCATCATCGCGCGCGCCAGCATCCCGCTCGACGAGCGCCGCAAGGAGAAGATCGCTACCGCTTGCAACTTGCCGGCCACACGGGTGGTTTCTGCTCCGGATATCAGGAGCATCTATGACGTCCCGGGCAATTTCGAGCATGACCGTCTCGCCGATACTGTGCTCGAAGCGCTCCATGTGCCCGCGGGCGAGCGATCGGGTCCGCTCATCGATGACCCACTCATCTCCATGAAGTCGTGGAAGAAGATGGCCGCCGGCGTCGGCCGACCGCTCGATGAGGGCGAGCGTCCGCTCAATATCGCTATCGTCGGCAAATATTTCAATACGGGGGATTTCGTCCTCACGGATGCATATTTATCGGTGCTCGAAGCGATCAAATTCTCTGGTCATGAGGTCAAGGTCAAGCCGATCATACATACGATCAATGCGAGAGACTTCGAAGAGAAAACTCAAAACTCAAAACTCAAAAGTCAAAAATCCGGTGCAGATTCGGACCCTGGTCTTTTTCCGTATGCCCAACTCGACGAGATGGACGGCGTGATCGTGCCCGGCGGGTTCGGCGAGAGCGGTATCGAGGGCAAGCTCAACGTCATCAGGTATTGCCGCGAGAATGGCATCCCGTACTTCGGCCTCTGCTACGGCATGCAGCTCATGACCATCGAGTACGCGCGCAATGTCCTCGGTCTCTCCGGCGCGCAGACGGCCGAGATCGATCCGGCCGCGCCGCATCTCATCATCGATATCATGCCCGATCAGAAGAAGAAGCTCCAGGACGCCGACTATGGCGGCTCGATGCGCCTCGGTCTCTATCCGGCCAAATTGCTCAAAGGATCGATCGCTCAAGAGGCTTATTCGCAGTTCGCCGGCAAGCCTCTGCCCAAACCGACGACCATGATCAAGGAGCGCCACCGCCATCGCTACGAGGTCAATCCCAAATATGTCGAGCGGCTAGAAAAAGGCGGCCTCGTTTTTTCTGGAAAATCACCCGACGGTCGTCTATGCGAGATCGCAGAATTGCCGCGAGATCGACATCCCTTTTTCCTCGGTACGCAGTTCCATCCGGAGTTCCTGGCGCGTCCGCTCCTGCCGCATCCGCTCTTCACCGAGTTCCTCAGGGCGGCAAAATGGAGGAAAAGATCTCAAATAGAGAAAGGGAATTAAAAAACCGGGCCAAGAGATTCCTCAAATAAGGAGGTATCTCTTGGCAGCCGGTGGTTTTTCATGGACGTAAGCCCCCAAAGAGGCAGTCCTAGACCCTAGTGGATCTGATATGACGAGGTCATGTTGATCGGAGCTCAATTTACATTCGTCTATTCATTCGGTTCAATAGGCGCTTGTTTGTCGAGTGATCTACGCTGCTTCCATGGGCTTATTCAGCACGTCATGGATTCAGCCACAAGTGTATCATATCGGCATATAAAAGTCAAGCCCCTCTTATAGGGCTCAAATGAGGTTTGGGATCCTCGTTTATCCATAAGAAAACCCGCTGGTAAGAGCGGGTTTTGTGTAGTCAGTCGAGCTGATCAGTCAGTCGCGTCAGGTTCTCTCCACATGAAGCAGATCGTGCGGCCATTGTCTCGGCTCACGTACTTGGTGTGATAGAGATCCGACCCTATCGTACAGGTGAGGAATCTGCGATGGTACGTATCGAATGCTCCTGGATAGAAGTTGGAAGGTCGCGGTCCCTCGACCGCGTAATTGTCCAACCACAGGCTGTATCGCGATGGGTCGGAGAACCCGGGCTCTGTGGGAGCGAGCTCTTCCTCGAGGCCTCGTCGCGCGGCGTCTTGTGCAGACTCTCCGTGGAGCATCTTCTCCCCGAGACTGCCGCTATAAGGCCTGCGCGTACCGTTGCGGAATTCCCGCAGGACGAGCTCTCGGCCGGTGTGGTGGCAGATCACGGTGATGACGGCGACATTGATGTGGATGATCAGGATCCGATCGGGGTGATCCTCCAGCCACGCCTCTCCGGAATGGATCCATTCGATGAGGGTCTCGAGGTCGTTGGCTTCGGGATCATCCTCCCACTTCCTCCAATCGATCTCATGCTTGCGCAGCAGGCTGATGACCCGGTCGCGGGTCGGGTAGGTATCTATGTAGATGAGTCCGACACAGCAGAATGAGGCGATGATGAGCATCGCGTCGGTGAATGTCATGGTGCGTCCTTTGGTTGACGTTGGTTTTTTCTGCCTTGTTTTATACTCCTTTTTACGCTATCCTGCAAGGCACACGTTTTCTTCCTGCGTTCGTATACATGCTATTGCTTGCACTGCGTAGCTCGTAGCGAAGCGGAGAGCGAAGCAGTGCGGGATCGTCCTTCGTCGCTCCTCGCACGCTCGGAGCTTCTCAGGACAGGTCTAATGGCCCTCCCTCTGCTCCTCGCATGCTCGGAGCTTCGGAAGGACGAGAAGCGATTTCGATAGAGCATGAGGCACGTCGTATATTCGATCAGTATATTTACATTGCGGGATCGTCTAATGGTAGGACACAGCTCTCTGAAAGCTGGTATCTTGGTTCGAGTCCAAGTCCCGCAGCACTTCGGCTCGCCGCGCTCGCCTTAGCACCTCAACCTACAACGTCATTTCGAGCCCCACAGGCTTTTGCTATAATCATACCCATGAAACCTACAAGCGAAGCGACGCTCAAGCGCGTGCATGCAATGAGCTTTGCAAAGGTATATCCGATGTACATCGCTAAGGCTGAAAAGAAAGGCCGCACCAAGGGAGAGGTCGACGAAGTCATTCGCTGGCTCACTGGATACGCGCAAAGCGAATTGGATGCGCAGATCAAAAGGGAGGTGAGCTTCGAGACCTTCTTCGAAGAAGCTCCTAGGCTCAATCCTTCACGCGAGCTCATCACGGGGACGATCTGTGGTGTGCGGGTAGAGGAGATAGGAGATGAGATCATGCGTGAAGTCCGCTATCTCGACAAGTTGGTCGATGAGCTCGCACAAGGGAGGCCGGTGGAGAAGATCCTGCGGAAGGTCGCATAGTTTCGTCATGCTATACTTATCCGTATGAGACCTATAACTCTATGGATCATGTTGTGCATGATCGTCACACTCGTGATCGGTGCGATCGCGACCATGGTGACTCAAAGCATCCGCATGGCCGGAGATGATCCGCAAGTCCAGATGGCGCGCGACGCGGCGAGGATGATAGGTGAAGGGTCTCCGCCGCTGGATGTGATACCACAGGGATCCATAGACCCTTCCGTGAGTCCCGCGTCATTTGTCGTCGTCTATGACAGTAAAGGTCAGGCGCTGGCGTCATCATTGCAGATAGGTGGTCTCGTACCGAGTCCCTCTGTCAATGTGTTCGATCAGGCATGGAATCAAGGAGAATATCGGCTGGTATGGCAGCCGACCGAGGATGCACGTGTCGCCGTCGTCATCGTACCTGTTCTTGGACAGCCGGTCTTCGTGCTCGCAGGACGTTCGACAGGGGAGACAGAGGACAGAGTAGCTACCATACGCTGGACCGCATTCTTGTCATGGTGCGTGACTGTCGTCATGGTTACCTGTGTGATGGGAATCATAGCCATCGCGAGTCGTCGTGATGGGGATGGTGGAAGGTCGATCAGTGACGTCGTTTGATCGGGTGTAGATGTGCGGCGATGACGATCGCGGCCGCGACGATGAGGATGTTCTTGATGATGTACTGACCCTCTAGGGTGGGGACCATGAATCCCGACCAGCTCGAGGTTGTCAGGAAGAAGAGTGGCATGATCGTCGTGATCAGGTGGATGATGAGAAGCGGTATGACGATCCTCTCGGTTCCACGGATGAGGAAGAGGATACCGATCAGACACTCAAAGATGCCGAAGGCGATCATGAACGTCGAGAAGGGCATGTCGATGGGGAAGGTTCGTTCGAAGAGAGCTTGCACGAGCGGGCTGGCAGGGGAGAGGCCGAAGACCTTGAGGATGCCGAACCAGAAGAAGACGACGAATAGTCCGCCGCGCGCGACGGGAATGCTGAGCTTGCGGAAGACATGGATGAGCTCGATGTCGAGGGTGCGTAGGGTCATGGGACTAGTATAGCATTTTCGGATCCGCAGCTTCTACAAAAATCCCCACACACCGACAATGGCGTGTGGGGTGACAGTCGATTCAACAATGAGGATCTAGCAGTCGGAAAATGCGATTGGTCCTGCTTGACACTGAATCTGGATCCGCATCGGATCATCGGGCTGTGTGCCAACGATCCCTTTACAACAGTTAAAGAAGCTGAGCCGCATACCGTGGCAGAAGTGTTTTGATGCTAGGCCACGAAGCACATCTCCTGCATGGATGCGCGTGAGCATCTTGCCGATCGGGGATTTTGGATCCTCTTGCCAATCGGCAGATCCGCCACGGCTTCGTGCTTCATGAGCCTTTTTGTGGAGCAGTTCGAGAGCAGGGCCCAAATCTCGACGCATGGCCTCGACAAGCAAAGCCTCGTTCTGTTCGGGCGTTGTTGGTCTATCGAGGTTGATGCCCATATCATTGGCGATAGAGGTTATCGATGGTAGTGACATACTATTAAGGAACTCTTTCTTGGTTATATCGGTCGCACTATGCGATCGATATCGAAACTCGAATAGATTCGAGGATCGATATCGCCCACAAGCCTACTTTCGATATGATTGAATTGTAGCTATCATGGCGGCCGTATCGGTTTCAATCCCGGATATCTTATTGTCTATGATGACGTAGGGAATGCCTGCGAGCGACAGCTCGTATCGTATCTGTTCGGCGACCCTACCACTGTTCACGGTTGCTTCACGTACGATCACCACCAGATCTACGCCGGATAATATGCCTGTAGCTATCGGATCCGTACCGGCTCGCTCATCTATCACAACTTCATCATTCCGATCTAGATGCAAGAGAGGCAAATAAACTTTGAGTGGCGCGGCGAGAGAATGACTGCATGATTCTTGAGATCGTACCCGGTCGGTATGCGGCCCCGCTACCATGAGACGGAGACCCGGCTCAAGTTCGATCGATACTTCGGCAGTGTACCTATCCGCAGGAAATGTCTTGAATGCCATGCCTATCGAGCGGCCGAGTTCAAGCGTGGCTTGGTAAGTATCCTCTCGATTCGATCCCATGTATTCTTTGATCCGATCAGGATCAGTGCCTAAGAATACGCGAGGGTCTGCACCGAGATTATAGGAAAGGTCCATATTGTGATCTGCATCAATGGCAAGTACGCGCTTGTTGCGGTTGCGGAAATCACGCACCAAGGCAGTCGCCATAGTCGATTTTCCCGAACCGCCTTTTCCGGTGAACGCGATCTTCATATAGAAACCATGGGGGATCATGTATCTAGCTGGCTGGTTTTTGTAATTGAAAAAGTTTTTCAATTACCTACGGAGGAATATAGCTTATCTTCCTTCTAATTGCAAATCTTTTTCAATTGGGTTATATTGTAGACTATCAACATGTCCACCTACCGCAGCCGTCACAACCATCGATCTCGTGGAGAAGATGGATCCCTAGATGAGGATATCGATGAAGAATATATCGATGAAGAAGCGCGATACCTTTTGTGGTCGATGCGCGTCAAGATCACGAAGCCGCGCATGGCCATAGTCACGCTGTTATTGAAAGAAAAGAAGCCTCTATCTATATCTCAGATCTCCGAGAAGATCCCGGACTATAGCCAGACGTCGCTCTATCGTACATTGGAGATCTTGACCGCGCATGATATCGCGCAAAAGATCAATGCAGAGAAGACGCATGCCCGATACGAGATAGCATTTGGTCGTAAGCACCATCACCATCTGATCTGTACCGGCTGTGGAGACATAGAAGATGTCTCTCACTGTCTGCCGCAAAGCATCGAACAGGCGATCCTTATGGACTCAAAGCATTTCGCGTCGCTATCGAGGCATTCGCTGGAATTCTTCGGTATCTGCAAGAGATGCGCCGGTTCCATTAATAAATAAAAAAATCAATCATGACCATACTCATCGCTATCATCGCTTCGCTCGCCGCTTTCATCGGCGGGGCCATCGCGCTCCGATTCAAAGACAAGCTCCACATCATCCTCGGTCTGTCGGCCGGAGCCGTCATCGGCGCGGCGCTCTTCGACCTCATTCCTGAAGCCATCGAGCTTGGCGAGTCTATCTCAGTGCATGCCGAACATCTGACCGCGCTCACTGCCGTCGGATTCCTCGCGTACCTGATCCTCGACCGCGTATTCTCATTCCACCCGCACCCTCACGGTAGCCCCGACCAGGGCCGACCAACCGATAACGTATCCGAGTATAGCCATCACGGTGGTTCGCTCGGCGGCGCCAGCTTCACACTGCACAGCCTGATCGACGGCATCGCTATCGGCCTCGCGTTCCAAGCCGGTTCAACCATCGGCGCTATCGTAGCTATCGCTGTCATCGCGCACAGATTCTCCGACGGCATCAACACGGTCGGCGTCATCCTCAAACATCGTGGGGCACACTCGCACGCATGGGGCTGGCTCATCGCAGTTGCTCTCGCGCCAATCATCGGCGCTGCTTCGACATATCTCTTCTCCGTATCGGACCGCTCCCTTGCTACCATCCTAGCCGTATTCGCCGGATTCTTCCTCTATATCGGCGCGAGCGATCTCATCCCCGAGGGACATCACAGTCATGCCAAAGGCTTGACCACTGCGATGACTATCGTCGGCGCCGCCGCGCTCTATCTCATCGTCTCGTTCGCTCACGCCTGATGCGTGATACAATGGCCGCATGAGCAGGAAAATTCCGATCCCGATCCCGATCTCGACCATAGTGTTTGTCGCCATAGTCACGGCATGCGTGTTCGTATCGACGCTGACGTCGATAGGGCATGAGGCGCAAGCACAGGAATTGGTGCGAGACACGATATCTATCTTCAAGGCGCGCGTCATCGAAGTGCTCGAACAAGAGGAGCGCCAAGTCCTCGGGACCGATGTCGGAGGTATATTCCAAAAGCTCTCGGTAGAGATCCTCGAGGGTCCTCAGGAGGGGGAGCGGGTCATTGTCGAGAATGATTATCTCAATCTACAGGATGGAGAGATGTTCTATCTCCGACATGTAATCAACGATGTAGACGGCATCGATTATTATTCGGTGGCTGACCCATATCGCCTACCGGTCATCTATATCCTCATCGGCGCATTCGTCGTGCTCGTGATCGTATTCGGGGGCAAACAGGGAGCTCGCGGCATCGTCGCGCTGGCTATCAGTTTCGTATTCATCATCTATCTGCTGTTCCCGGGAGTCCTCCACGGATACTCTCCCGTCTGGGTGAGCATGGGCGTCGCGTCGCTCATCGTCGTGCTCGGTTCATATATCACGCACGGATTCAACAGAGTCACATCATCGGCCGTTTTGGGCATGATAGCGACTATCCTGATCACGGGCGCTCTCGCCTATGTGAGCATCCACTATGGTCGTCTGACAGGGTTTGACTCAGAAGAGGCCGTCTTCCTCAATCTGCAGACACGAGGTGCGATAGATTTTGCCGGCCTCTTGCTCGGGGGTATGCTCATCGGCTTGCTCGGCGTGCTCTATGATGCGGCTATCGGTCAAGCAGTCGCAGTCGACGAATTGCACCATGTCGGCCCGCACTTGGAACGATCGGTCATCTTCCGTCGAGCCATCCGGATCGGTAGAGAGCATATCGGCGCGCTGGTCAATACGCTCGCCATCGCCTATGTCGGCGCGTCTCTCCCGCTACTCCTGCTTTTCTATCATTCTACAGCCGGTACAGACATACTCATAAATCAGGAGATATTCGCCGCGGAGATCGTCCGCGCGCTGGTCGGATCCATCGGCCTTGTCCTGGCAGTCCCTATCACTACCGCGATCGCTGTCTCCATGCTCGTACACCCGAGAGACAGATCTCTGACTAGTCCGGCATCTATCGCGACGGAACGAGAGCAGGTCGAGCATGCCGGACATGCTCACTGACGATCAGTCTCCCGCGAGTGTTGTATCCATGGTACAATTCACCACATGTCGAAGCCGCACATCGTCATACTCGGCGCAGGGTTCGGAGGTACCTATGTGGCACAGAAGCTCGTCCCGTATGCAAAGAAGGGGATGATCGAGCTTACGATCGTCAATCGCACCAACTACTTCCTCTTCACGCCACTCCTTCACGAAGTCGCCACGGGCGCGCTATCTCCGACATCGGTCGCCGAGCCGCTTCGAGAGATATTCGCGGGTACGGGAGTCCATATCGTCCAGGGTACAGTCGAATCTATCGACCGTACCGCTCGCGTGGTGGAGATCGGAGGCCATTTGAGCATGAGACCCATCTCCTATGACTACCTAGTCATAGCTACCGGTTCGCAGACCAACTATTTCGGCGTTCCTGGCGCAGACCGATATTCATATCCACTCAAAGATCTCTCTGATGCCGCACGCATCCGTTCGCAAGTCATAGATTCGTTCGAGCAGGCGATCCTCGTCGATGATCCGTCCGAACGTGCCCGTCTGCTATCTTTTGCAGTCGTCGGTGGAGGGGCTACCGGCGTAGAGACAGCAGCCGAGCTGGCCGAGCTCGTGCATTCTATGGTCCATAGATATTACGGCGCTACGGCAGGATGTCATCCGGGAGATCCGCGCACATGCCGTCCCGAAGAGCCGTTCGTCACGCTCATCCACATGGGTTCACACGTGTTAGAGATGTTCTCGCCTCCGCTCAGATCTGCCGCTGAGCGCCGCCTGCGCCAGGCGGGCGTCGACCTTCAGCTTGAGAGCATCGTCTCTGAAGTCTCTCCTGCAGGACTTCTCCTCAAATCAGGATCTAGGATCCCTGCCGCTACCGTCATCTGGACTGCTGGTGTCAAGCCGGTCATCCCTCGATTCCGAAATGAGACCCCCACACTGGTCGCGGGTCGTCTCGTCGTCGATGGGCAGTTCCGTGTTGCCGGCGATGCGTGCGTCTTCGCTCTCGGCGATGTTGCAGGATATATAGATCCTGACCGTCTCCAAGCGGATCCCGCCGCTCGTCCTGTTCCGATGCTCGCGCAGGTCGCGAGCGCTCAATCGGCCATAGTCGCACGCAACCTGATCGCCTCGATCCGAGGTATTGAGCTGACCACGTTCCATTATCATTCCAAAGGGAGCATGGTGTCGGTGGGGCAGTGGTTCGCATTAGGAGAGATCTTCTCTCTCAACATAGCCGGTCGCTTGACATGGTGGCTCTGGCGCACGCTCTATCTTTTCAAATTCGCTTCATGGAAGAAGCGTTTCCGCATCGCTTTCGAATGGGCTCTCGAGCTCGTCTCCCCGCGTGATATCACCAAGCTGACATGACCGTCTTCTCGACGCGATCCATCTACAGAAAAACGGCCTCCAGAACGGAGGCCGTTTGTGCGGTCAGAACCGCTTTCCCCACGAGATGCGATAGGAGTTCCCGACGGTGCTGGTCGCGGCGCCGATCGACCCCACACCTCCGAGGATCACGCGTTCGAGGCGGATGGATAAGGCGGCGCTGTCCGGCCTCTCGTCATCGAGCGGGCAGAACGACCCGCCGATGACCATCTGGGTCCGGTCGCTTATAGCTACGGTCGCCTGGGTCTCCAGCTTGATGAGGCCGAAATCTCCCGGACGGAGATATCCGTAGCATCTGACCGAGGTGTAGATTAGCGGTCGATCCTTGAAGTGACCGATGCTGTTGTTGAGATAGACATATGGATTGTCCCGCCAGACCCGCCAGCCATAGATCGTCTTCCAGCTGCCGTCGCCGTTCTGCCAAGAGAATCTCTTGAGCCGGCTGATGGATCGATATGACGTCTTCGCACTGACCATCTCGATGTCCTCCTCTTCGGTGTTGCCGATCGACGTGCGGATGGTCCATGAAGCTACTCGAGCCATCCATGATGGATTGTAGGTGTTGGTCTGACCCCACTCCTCGACGCTCTGTCCCCATGCCTCGAACGGCACGACGTCTACGGCGGTCTCTCGAGCCGAATCCAGGATAGCGTCGAACACGACGTTCTTGCCTCCGCGCGCGAGGCTCTCATGTATACCATACCCGTAGAGGTCTTGTAGGAAGAGCCAGTCGGTCCGTGATGGATGTCCGAACCGGTCGTAGTAGATGCGGTCAGCGATGCGCAGTTCGTGGAGATAGCGCCCGAAGACGCTCGTGTCGGGGTCCTTCATCTCGATAGCGAGCCCCTGTGAGAAGGCGTGGTCATCCGTCGGCGGGTCTGCCGAGGGTGTGGCGGCTCCTATGCTGGAGACGCCGATGATGCATAGTACGGCGTATCTCATAGGTATTGTGCGATTTGTGATGTTCAGGGTTCTGCAGAAGTATAATCCCGTGGATGGGGAATGCAAGTATGAAAAAGGCCGGACACACACGGTGTAGTGATGTCCGGCCTTGACTCCTTGCTGAGGGGAGTCGCTTTTGAACACCGAATCACCCACTCAGGTGACCAGTGATAGCATTATAGCATATATGTAGTATCTACGCAAGTCCTGAGGAGATGTTGTGTTTAAGGGTAGAATTCGCCGACGAGGTGTTGACAGATTTGATATAAGCTGGCACTATCTCTTCCTAGATTGTCACCCTACCCACACCCCCGAATCCGAACACCTGAGTTAAGTTAATAATCTCTCCTT
>CAZIVT010000003.1:0-60640 GCA_964543075.1 uncultured Candidatus Saccharibacteria bacterium
AGGAGAGATTATTAACTTAACTCAGGTGTTCGGATTCGGGGGTGTGGGTAGGGTATGTGTCTGCTATATATTATATAAGAATACTATGTATAAGTCAATATTGCTACGAGCGCTCATCCACACATATTCATTTCAGGAAATATGAATCATGATATGATATATGCTATGGATATTACCAGTGACACAACCGCCACTACGAACTCTGGTCCACACAAGAAAGAGAAGATCCTCCTTATCGAGAGTGAGACTGTTTTTGCTGACAAGTTGGCTGACATGTTACGCAAGGATGGCTATGTGGTCTATGTCGAAAAGGAGGGGGCCGCTGGGCTCAAAGCTATCTACGATCTCATGCCCCATCTCATCATGGTCGATGTGGTCTTGCCGGGCATGGATGGATATCAGATATTGGAGAAGAAGGCTGCGGAGCCGCTTCTCACCAAGATCCCCGTCTTCTTGCTCTCGACTCAGGGTGTACCTATCAATATTCAGCGCATCCCACAAGGATCAGTCAAGGAATACATCCTCGATCTCCATGCTGATCCTGTGCAAATCTGCACAAAGGTCGACGCGCTTTTTGGTCATCCTGCAGACGCTGTATCTGGAACAGCCGCCACAGCCTCCTCGTCTGCAAAGAAGAAGGTCATGTGGGTCGAAGACGACAAGCTCATCGGCAGTATTCTCGCGCGCAAGCTCATCTCGTTCGGATTCGATCTGACGCATGCTAGGGATGGCGATGAAGCGATCAAGATGCTATCGGAGGTGGATCCTGATGTGATCATCCTGGATCTGCTCGTTCCCGGCATCGGCGGCTTCGATGTGTTGCAACGCATCAAAGCTACGCCGCGCCTTGCAAAAGTACCCGTCATGGTGCTCTCCAATCTCAACAAGCAGAGTGATATCGATCGTGTGCGCATCCTCGGCGCAGACAAGTTCATGGTCAAGGCGGCCGCTTCTCTCGACCAGATCGTCATGGAGATCAAAGGCCTCTGCAAGTAAGGCTAGAATTCAGGGAGGGTCGCTTGAAATCATCTCGAAAACGTGATACTATCCTGCCACTATGTCGGCTGCCCGTAGACGCGCGATCACTTCAGGCGAAGACCATATCGTCGTCAAGGGCGCACGTACGCACAACCTCAAAAATATCACCGTCTCCATGCCGCGCAACGCTATGATCGCGGTCACTGGCTTATCAGGTTCAGGAAAATCATCGTTTGCGTTCGATACTATCTTTGCCGAAGGACAGCGTCGGTACGTCGAGTCGCTCTCGGCGTATGCCCGCCAATTCCTCCACAAGATGCAAAAGCCCGATGTCGATGAGATATCGGGGCTTTCGCCGGCTATATCTATCGACCAGAAATCTCGGTCCAACAATCCCCGTTCGACAGTGGCCACCATCACTGAGATCTACGACTATCTGCGCATCCTCTTTGCCCGTATCGGCAAGCCGCATTGTCTCGTGTGCGGGCGCGGCATCCATCGTATCTCCAAGGAAGAGATCATCTCCATCATCCTCAAGAATGTCTCCGCCAAGACCGAGCGAGCCAAGAGCGTCTATGGGATCGAGATCAAAGACGCGCGGATCAGGATATATGCCCCCATCGTCGTAGGTAGGAAAGGTGAGTACTATCAGATGCTCTATGACCTCCTCGGCAAAGGCTATGACCGTGTGCGCATCGACGGGATAGTCAAACGATTGCGCGACCGCATCATCCTCGAGAAGAACAAGAAGCACGACATCGACGTGCTCGTCGATGAGATATTCGTGAGCGAGCTCCATGATCCGGCACAGGCCGACGGTGCTCGCGAACGCCTCTCCGAAGCTGTCGAGCGCTCGGTGCAGGAGGCCGATGGCCTCGTCAGGATCGAATACCCTGGGACAGCGAACGAGTCGCTCATGTCTGTCAAGTTCATGTGTCCGTACGATGGATTCTCCTATCCAGAGATAGAGCCTCGTCTGTTCTCGTTCAACTCTCCCTATGGCGCGTGCTCCGCGTGCAACGGCCTCGGTACAGAGGGCTTTTTCGCCGAAGAAGTCTGCAAGACATGCAAGGGCGCTCGTCTGAGAGAGGAGGCGCTCCATGTCACCATCAGCGGCAAGAATATCGTCCAGAGCACGGCTATGTCTATCGAACATGCGATAGAATATTTCGATTCTATCGAGCTGACGCCCTCTGAACAGGAGGTCTCAAAAGTCGTGCTCAAGGAGATCCAGTCTCGTCTGGCATTCATGCTCAATGTCGGCATCGAATATCTCGCCCTCGATCGTCGTGCCAATACGCTCTCTGGCGGCGAGGCCCAGCGCATACGTCTGGCATCCCAGCTCGGATCGGGTCTCGTCGGCGCGCTCTATGTCCTCGATGAGCCGACTGTCGGTCTCCATCAGCGCGACAATGATCGCCTGATCGGTACGTTACTCAAGTTGCGCGATCTCGGCAATACCATCATCGTGGTCGAACATGATGAGGATACCATGTATGCTTCGGACTATATCGTCGATATCGGTCCTGGTGCCGGTGTCCACGGTGGACGCGTCGTCGTCTCTGGGTATCTCGACGAGCTGCTCTCTGCCAAGAAGAACACCTCAGGATCGCTCACGCTCGGCTATCTCCGAGGAGAAGAGAAAGTCCCTCTTCCTGCCACGCGCCGCAAGCCATCGGGCAAGATCATCATCCGTGGAGGCGCCGCTTTCAATATCAAAGACATGAACGTCGAGGTCCCACTCGGATGCCTCGATGTCATCACAGGCGTGTCCGGATCAGGCAAATCATCCTTCATGTATGAGATCCTCCACCGCAATCTCTCCGCGAGGCTCGAGATGCGCCATCGGAGCGACAAGCCGGTGAATTGCAAGGAGTTCATAGGGTCTGAATACGTCGGCAGAGCCATATTGATCGATCAGAGTCCTATCGGCCGTACGCCGAGATCCAATCCAGCGACGTATACTGGGGCATGGACGCATATCAGGGACCTGTTTGCCGCGGAGCCCGAATCTCGCGCTCGTGGTTGGGGTCCTGGGAGGTTCTCATTCAATCGTCCTGGCGGCAGATGCGAAGCGTGTGAGGGTAACGGAGAGATCGCCGTCGAGATGCATTTCTTGCCGACAGTCTATGTCACGTGCGATGTCTGCGGAGGCAAGAGGTTCACCAAGGAGACGCTCGAGGTCCACTATCGCAAGAAGAATATCCATGAGGTTCTCGAACTGACCATCGAAGAGGCATTGAAATTCTTCGAGGATATACCCGCGGTCGAGGATCGCCTCAGGACGCTCATGGATGTCGGACTCGGCTATATCAAGCTCGGTCAGGCGGCCACCACGCTCTCCGGCGGCGAGGCACAGCGCGTCAAGATATCGTCCGAGCTCTATCGTGCCCATGTTCAGAAGACTATCTATCTCCTGGATGAGCCCACAGTCGGCCTTCACTATGAGGACGTCAAGAGGCTGATCGAAATACTCCAGAAGCTGGTAGACAAAGGGAATACCGTCGTCGTCATCGAGCACAATCTGGACCTGATAAAGAGCGCGGACCATGTGATCGATATAGGTCCCGAAGGTGGCGAGCGAGGAGGAAAGCTGGTCGCTCATGGCACGCCGGAACAGGTTGCTGCCAATACAAAGAGCTATACAGGGAGATATCTGAAGAAAATACTCAAACGCAAGTGATGCTTCTCTGGTGCGAAGAGAATGCGTATTCTCCGTATATCAAAAAAACCGGACGTTGATACGTCCGGTCTGCATGTCGTCCGAACAAACTCGCTAGCTAGATGACATCATCCCACTGACGTCGTCCTTTGATGCCCTTGATCTTGTCGGTCGCAACTGACGATATCCATCTGCAGATAGAGATCGCCGTTTCTATGACGAGTACTGCAGTGAATATGAGCCACACTATCGCCACCGAAGGAACAGAGCTCAAGATGGCGCTGATGCCGAGCAGTATGCAGATGATGAGGAGGGCCCAACGCAGGCGCTCACGGGGCGATGCTCGGGTCAGCACGCTCACCTGGAGCTTTACGTAGAGGATTATGCCGGTTGCTCCCATGGCGGCTATTGCGAGGATGCAGAACATCGTCGTAGCGAGAGGTTTGATCCGGAATACGATACCGATGATGAGCAGGGCTAGCACCGTACCTATCGTGCAGAGCCATGTGACGTAACCCGCGTATTCGCTCCGCGCCGAGGGATAGCCGTCGTGCGCGCGGTCGAAGTCTTTTCTGATGGATCGTGTGAGTCGAGCCATATGCATCTCCTTTCTGTCGTTTGGTTGTGGATGATTGAATGAACGCCGCATATACTGTACTATCCATCCTATGAATCGTCAAATGCTCACACGACTCGATCTGCCCGATACTCCCGGCGTCTACACGTTCGTGGATGCGCGAGGCAGGCCGCTCTATATCGGCCGAGCCACGTCGCTCCGCGACCGCGTCAGGAGCTATTTTTCCGCGGATCTCATAGATGGGCGCGGACCGCGCGTCGTCGATATGGTGACGAAGGCCAAGACTGTCCGATGGCAGGAGACCGGCTCTGTGCTTGAGGCGATCCTGCTCGAGAGCAGGCTCATCAAGCGTTATCAGCCGCACTACAACGTGGATGAGAAGGATGACAAGAGTTCGCAGTATGTGATCATCACTGATGAATCTTGGCCGCGGGTGTTCCTCGTCCGTGCGCGCGATTTCGACCAGTACAAGAAAGACGACAAGCTTCCATATCCGGTCAAGCGGATCTTTGGCCCATATCCGCATGGTGGCCTCATCAAGGAAGCGCTCAGGATACTTCGCAAGATGTTCCCATTCAAGGACAAGAAGTCGTTCGACGCACGTCATGATGCGTTCTACCGCGCGCTCGGCAGGTCTCCACAGGATGATAGTGTGGATGCTCGTCGACGGTATCGTCGCTCTATAGACGATCTGATCTTATTCTTCGAGGGCAAGAAAGACGTGGTCAAACGTCGGTTGGAGCGAGAGATGAAGTCGCATGCCGTGACTCTGCGCTTCGAGGAGGCTGGTGCATGCAAAAAGACGCTCTATGCCATAGACCATATCAATGACATCGCTCTCATCAAAGGAGATAGGAGGCAGAGGAGGGATCAGCCATCCGAAGGGTTCCGTATGGAAGCGTATGATGTCGCGCATCTCTCCGGTACGGATGTCGTCGGTGCTTTCGTCGTATCCATCGATGGGGAATCAGACGCATCCCAGTATAGAAAGTTCAAGATATCCTATCAGAAGAACGACGACCTGCGCGGCCTCTCGGAGATCCTCGAGCGTCGCCTCAATCATCCTGAGTGGCCCTATCCTGATCTGATCATCGTCGACGGAGATGAGAGGCATCTATTACGCGCTAGCGACATCCTCAAAGCTCGACGGATATCTATCCCTATCGTCGCTGTTACCAAGGACGATCGCCACAAGGCCGTGCGCATCATCGGGGATGCTCGGATCATCGAAAAGGGCAGGGGAGACATCATCGCGCTCAACGCTGAGGCGCATCGATTCGTCATAGCCTACCACAGGAACAAGAGGAGGAATCGCCTACGACCCTGGTAGTTCATGATCGGGCGCCAGGTGTCGAAAGTACGTGGCTTTAGGATTTATGGATTATATTGCTATAATATAATCTATGTCTCCTCTCATCAGGGTCGGTGTCTTGCGTGGCGGACCAAGCGCGGAACATGAAGTTTCGCTCCAATCGGGCGCTCACGTGCTCGATGTGCTCCGACGACGCCTAGACACAAAGTATCACCCGACTGATATCCTCATAGACAAGCGCGGCGTATGGCACATAGATGGTCTCCCTGTCGATCCTGTCCGTCTCCACTCCTCTGTCGATGTTGTGTTCAATGCGCTCCATGGTTCATATGGGGAAGATGGCAAGATCCAGAGCATTCTAGAAACCCACCACATCCCGTTCACAGGGTCAGGTTCCCTAGGTTCGGCCGTCGGGATGAATAAGCTCCTCACCAAGCAAGCATTCGCGGCTCACGGCATCAAGAGTCCCTACGCAAAAGAGGTCGATGCTGATGGGATTCTTAGTGATGCACAGGAAATAGCGCACACCCTCTTTCGTTTATTCCTTTTACCAGCCGTAGTCAAGCCTGCATCCAGCGGCTCATCTGTCGGAGTTTCAGTGGTCAGATCGTTCGCTGAGCTTGTCCCGGCGCTTCGACAAGCAGCCGCCCATGGAGGGACTGTCATCATCGAGGAGTTCATCCCCGGCACCGAGGCCACCTGCGGCGTCATCGAAGGATTCCGCGGACATGACCTCTATACCTTGCCTCCAGTGGAGATCAGGCCGCACGCTGGATTTTTTGACTATGAAGCCAAATACGCCGGCAAGTCCCAGGAGATCGTTCCCGCTACTTTCTCTGAGCACATCAAGCGTTCCTTGGAGGGATTGGCCGCCACGATCCATCGTTCGCTCGGGCTCCGGCACTATTCGCGGTCTGATTTCATCATCCATCCACGTCGTGGCATCTATGTGCTCGAGGTCAATACACTACCTGGCCTGACAGGGGAGTCTCTCATGCCTAAAGCTTTGCGCGCTGTTGGCAGTGATACACATGAGCTGATCGACCATGTCATCAGGCTGGCGGTCGGCCAGAGGTTCAACCTCTAGGTGATTTCCTATGAAGAACACGAAACGTAGCGGCAAGACCGGGACTATGGGCTCGAAGTCTCTCGAACGATTCATGCATTTCCAGTGTGGCTCCTGCCGCAAATGGTGGGGCATCGGCGACGCTCCCGCTCGCAAGAAATGGTACTGCCCCTGGTGCGCGACCAAGCAGTCGTTCGTGGATAAGACACCGAGGGATATTGGTTGATGTGGACCCGAGGAGATTCGAACTCCTGACCTCCGCTTTGCAAAAGCGGCGCTCTACCAACTAAGCTACGGGCCCGCGAAGCCATCACAGCATACCCGAAACAGCTTGATAATTCAACGTACATGGTATAATGACCGAAAGGTCGCTTTATAAGCCCGCTAATTTATCTATACAAATTATGGGAGAAGCACCAGTATGCTCCGCATGCGGACATGAGCACATGGACAAGAAGTGCGAATGCGGATGCGAGACTCAACAATAACAGCAAGGTCCGTAGGCATAGCATGTCTACTGATCATCTGAGATAACCAAAAACCGTCCTTTGAAGGACGGTTTTTGGTACGAACGTGTCGTATTACATGGTCGGAGCTGCGGAAGAGGACGTAGCACAATCCTTGCAGGACTTCTTGTGGGTGAAGATGAGCAAGAGAGCAGAGAGGCCGACGAGGATGTAGACGATCTTGGCGATGACTGTGCCGAGATAGGCGACAACATCGACATTGGCGATACCGATGATGCCCCAGTTGAGGCCGCCGATCACGACGAGGATAAACGCAATGGTGTGTAATGCTTTCATGATGTTATGGACGCTCTATGAGCGTCTGAGTTACTTAGTAATTACGTACTTAATGGTCCTACCGATAAGTATATCAACCCCTCACCCAATAGGGTATTTGAGTTATACACAGGGGGTGGAAATCGATCATATGTGGACCTAGGGGGAATCGGACCCCCGCCTCGGCAATGCGAATGCCGCGTCGTACCACTAGACTATAGGCCCCAGCTCACTGCACCCCTCACTTCGTTCGGGCTGCCGGGAATCGAACCCGGACCGCATCCACCCCATGGATGTATACTACCACTATACTACAGCCCGCCTTCGGTTCGCCGGAGCGAACCTTCGGCGAGGCAATGCCCGCGTGAAGTATATTGTTCGCGAAGACGACCCTTCCGTACTACCGCATCAGCTTACTCTATTTTTGAAATTTCCTCAAATATATGCTAGATTTCATCAGTTGCGCGTTGGGGCCATTAGCTCATCTGGTAGAGCGCACCCATGGCATGGGTGAGGTGACCGGTTCGAGTCCGGTATGGTCCACACAAATCGGGGTGTAGTATAGTGGTAGTATACACGCTTCGGGTGCGTGAGGTCCGAGTTCGATTCTCGGCACCCCGACAAATAAGTAGGCACCCTTAGCTCAGTTGGCTAGAGCGCACCCTTCACACGGGTGAGGTCATAGGTTCGAGCCCTATAGGGTGCACCGATCTTCTCCGTGCTATCAACAGTTGCGTCACATATCCATCTGCGATAGCATTGCCGTCTATGGGAAATGCCATTGCTGAAGTCTTGACCGCCCTTTTCGACGTCTGGAAGGAGATGTTCTCGGCCATATTTGGATTGATCCCCAAAGCCCTATCTTTCATCCTCTGGATACTTATCGGTATCATCGTATTGCCGTGTGTTTTTGTAGCCGCCAACATCTTTCCCAAGTGGACCGAGTGGGGAGAAGGGTTTTGAAGGATTGAAAGTTTACAATGAAAGATTGAAAGTTGGATGCCCGCTTTTAACTTTTCATCCCGCCTTGGCGAGATAGATTTTTCGCTGTAAACTAGCCCCATGCCCCCCTCTGACTCCCAGAACAAAGCCCCTATAGCCGCTTCTTCGCTTCATCCGACTATTTTCGTCATTTTCGGTATCACAGGGGATCTCGCTTCCCGTAAACTCATCCCAGCCTTGCTTGAGCTCTATTCCAAGCGGCTTTTACCGCAACGATTCTCCATCGTCGGATTTTCCCGGAGAGTCTTTACGCGCGAAGAATTCAGAGAATATATCCGTTCTCGCATGAATGTGAAGCTCGGTCAGTATCACGAGGAAGACGTCAAGCACTTCCTCGACCATATGTCCTACGAACAGGGCATATTCGACGATGTCGGATCCTATGCGCGGTTGGCCGCCAAGCTCAAGGGTATCGACGAGCGTTGGGGCCAGTGTTCCAACAAGCTTTTCCATCTCTCGGTACCACCGACGCTCTACGAAGGCATCCTGCGCAATCTGGCAGGCTCAGGGCTGGCTGAGGCATGCGATGATGGTAGCGGATGGACGCGCGTGCTCATCGAGAAGCCGTTCGGCAATGATATCGAGACCGCTCGTAGCCTAGACAAGCTCCTCGGGTCACTCTTCGAAGAGCAACAGATATTCCGTATCGACCACTACTTGGCCAAGGAAGTCTTGCAAAACATCCTGTCTTTCCGCTTTTCCAACTCGATGTTCGAACCTCTCTGGAATAGGCAGTACATCGATAAGGTCCACATCAAGCTATTCGAGAAAGCAGGCGTCGATGGGAGAGGCGCTTTCTATGATCCTGTCGGCGCGCTCAGGGATGTAGGGCAAAACCACATGCTGATGATGTTGTCGGCTATCGCCATGGAAGCTCCGCGGTCCTTTGCGGCTGATGGCATCCGCGCAGAGCGCGGACGAGTCCTGTCCAAGATCAGACCGATATCTCCACGATCTATGGGCAAGCAGGTAGTCCGTGGTCAGTATGCGGGCTATATGCGAGAACAGGGCGTCTCTCCGACGTCGCAGACTGAGACCTATTTCCGGATCCAATCATTCGTCGATTCACCGCGATGGAAGGGCGTCCCATTCTATCTCGAGAGCGGCAAGGCGCTCGCGGAGTCCAAGGCGGAGATCGATGTGTACTTCAAGCAAAGTCAAAATTCAAAATTATCCCGCCAAGGTGGGACAGGCAAAAGTCAAAAAGAAGCGCAGGAAAATCGACAAAATATTCTCACATTCCGTATTCAGCCCGACGAGGGCATCCGCGTGCGCTTCTTCGTGAAGGTTCCGGGATATGATTTCAAGACCGAGTCCAAGACGCTCAAATTCAAGTACGCTGATTCGACATTTTCTGATGATATTCCGAACGATTATGAGCGTCTCATCCGCGATGCTTTCGTTGGCGATCAGACACTGTTCGCTTCCACAGATGAGATCATGGCCTCGTGGAAATTCATGATGCCGATACTCGATAATCTCAAGAATATCCCGCTGACGTTGTATGAGAAAGGGGCGGGGGAAGTGTAGGGGAAATCCGAAATCCGAAATTCTAAATCCTAAATAAGCTCAAAATTCGAAATCCGAAATCGCGGCAGGTTTCGGTTTTTTGTATATCAGATGCATACATGCACAGCACGTTTTCTCGTAGCGACCGAGGACTGTCTGAGCGAGTAAAAAATACCGCGCTTCTGGGGCGCGGTATTTCACGAGCGAGTTCCGCAGGTCGCGGAGAGAATACCGTGCTGTGCTCGGTGTATTTTTGTTATCCACAACCTCCATTGCACGACTTTTTTGGCAAAGTGGGATATAATATCCATCAAGTGGGATGAAGTGGTAAATTACTAGTAACATCACTTCACCTCCCGCGCACAATTACCAATGCTCATCGGGGAATACAGGCACACTATCGACGACAAGAACCGCCTGTCGCTTCCAGCCAAGTTCCGCAAGGAAATGGGGAAGCGCGTGGTGGTGACTCCCGGTCTGGACTCCTGCCTCTTCATCTTTACGGTGAATGAGTGGGAAAGGATCTCGAGTCGCTTGTCGGTGTCTGAATCATCGATGTTGCAGGCGGACAATCGCGGCTTCAACCGCTATCTCTTGGGCAGGGCGGTTGAAGTCGAGGTTGACGCAGTGGGACGCATGCTCATCCCTGAACGCTTGCGCCACCGCGCCAACCTCGAAGCCTCGGTCGTGTTCGTCGGCGTGAAGGATCGCGTCGAATTGTGGAATGAAGTTGCTTGGGACACCTATGTTGGCGATGTCGAATCCCGTGCGGATGATCTCGCCGAAAAACTGGGAAGAACCGAGCAATCTGCATAAGCCCATGGAGAGCGTCCATACACCAGTTCTTTTACACGAAGTCGTCGAAGCGCTTTCAGCCGTCACTCCAAGGCCCAACCTCGGATATCTCGACGGGACGCTTGGCGGTGCAGGACATGCTCTGGCCATATGCCAGGCATTTCAGGGCAAGCTGACTGTCATCGGCCTCGATCGTGACCCTGAAGCGGTCAGGAGGGCTGCGGAGACGCTCAGAGGCAAGGCGGACAAGGTCATCGTCGAACAGGCCGACTTTCGAGGCTTGGATGAGGTCCTAGAGCGTCACAGCATCATCGGGATAGACCTTTTCCTCATCGATCTCGGTATATCTTCTGATGAACTCGAGCGGTCCGGCAGGGGATTCACATTTCAGCACGACGAGCCGCTGTTCATGACCATGGGGGAACCTGCTTCATATCCGTTCACCGCGCATACGATAGTCAACGAGTGGGACGAGGAAGTCATCGCCAACATCATTTTTGGATACGGAGAAGAGAGATACGCCCGTCGCATCGCCCGATCTATCGTCGGATATCGTTCGAAAAAGCCGATCGAGACGTCCGGTGAGCTCGCAGAGATCATCAAATCAGCTGTGCCACCCTACTATCGCAGGTCCAAGATACATCCAGCCACGAGGACATTCCAGGCCATACGTATCGCCGTCAACGATGAGCTCAATGCATTGCGCGAGGGTCTCGACAAGGGGTACAAGGCGCTCAGGAAGGACGGTCGGATGGCAGTAATCTCATTCCATAGCCTCGAAGATCGCATCGTCAAAGATTTTTATAAGAAGAAGGCCCAGGAAGGGGCGACCATCGTCACCAAGAAACCCATCACAGCTTCCGAACAGGAGAAAGCAGAGAATCCTCGGTCACGAAGCGCGAAACTCCGCATTCTCCACAAGTGACAAACAAACCAATCATTTCAATTCACACAATGACTAGAACTATCGCACAGACATATCATATCGTTCGTGACTATCGCAGGATCATCGCGCTTGCGCTGATCGCCGCATGTGTCGCATCCGCGATGTTCTATGCTTCGGGGATCTATAGCGCCATCTCGTATAGCATGGCTATCCGTGTAGTCAACCAGGATATCAGCAAGGCCATGTCTGATATCCAAGATCTCGATGGACAATATGCGAAGCTCTCTGCTTCTATCACGCCTGATCTGCTCCAGGCGCATGGGTTCGAAGTGGGCGATGTCAGCGCATTCATATCGCGTAGCGCATCCCTGGGCTTGGTACATGGCAATGGATTCTAAACATGTCCTCAGGGCGCGCGTAGTGCTCTCGATCATCATCCTCCTGGCGGCGGGGCTCGTCTCGACGCTCTATGATACTCAGATCTCTAGCGGCTCGGGCTATGTAGCAAAAGCAGATCGACAATATCTGCCTCCTCGCGCGACTTCGTTCGATCGAGGTCGCATCCTGATGTCGTCTCTCGACGGGACGCATCCTGCCGCCGCCGGTCTGACATCTACATATGAGATATCCATGAATCCGAGCCGTCTGACCGATCCTACTGGCGCATATGATGCCCTCGCGCAGTATATCGACATCGATCAGGAGGACTTCATGCGTAAGGCGGCTCTCTCTGATGACCCCTACGAAGAGATCGCGCGTAAGGCAGACGAATCTACCGCCCAATCGATATCGGCTCTCGCGTTGCAGGGCATCGTGGTGACAGCAGAGAACAAACGCTCATATCCGAGCGGTCTAGCTCCACATATCATTGGCATCGTCGGAGAGGGGGCATCTGGCAACATAGAGGGTAAGTACGGACTGGAGCGAGTCTACGACCAGGTATTGGCGAGATCAGGGGGGTATGGCGGAAGCCGATCGGTATTTGCTGATATATTCACAGGCATATCGACTGACCATGCAGACTCATATGATCAAGGAGATATCATCACATCCATCGAGCCGACAGTCCAAGCATATCTCGAGAGCGTGCTCGAGAAGACTTCTGATGTATGGCATCCAGACAATATCGGCGCCATCGTCATGGATCCTCGGACGGGCGCCATCATCGCCGCCGCGTCACTGCCATCATTCGACCCCAATGACCTCTCGGATCTCGATGATCCTGCGGTGCTATCCAATCTGCTCGTCGAGAGAGTCGATGAGATGGGTTCTATCTTGAAACCGTTGACTGTCGCGATCGGGCTGGATTCGGGTGCGGTCAGTCCGACGTGGACATATGAGGACAGAGGGACCATGACGCTCGATGGCCGCAAGATATCCAACTATGATGGTAAGGCGCGTGGACGAGTCGGTTTGCAGGAGATATTGAGCCAGTCTCTCAATATGGGCGCGGCGACAGTGGCGCTGGAGACGGGGAGAAGCGAATTTTCCAGATACTTCCTATCGTTCGGACTCGGAGAGAAGACGGGCATCGATCAGCCCAACGAGGCAGCTGCTCTGGTCAGGAACCTAGAGTCGGGCCGTGATATCGAGATAGCCACTGCGTCATATGGGCAAGGCATCGCGATTTCACCGATCGTCATGACTCGCGCGTTGGCTGTTCTAGCCAACGGAGGGATGCTGATCAAGCCTCACTTTGCTGAAGAGATCGATTATGTAGATGGGACCGTGGAGAAGATCGATCATGGCGCGCCTGAACGCGTGCTCAAAGCGGAAAGCGTGGAGTACGTGACGCGTATGCTCGTCAAGGTGGTGGATGAGGCCCTGCGCGGAGGCAACCTGAAGATCGAGGGATATAGCGTCGCCGCCAAGACGGGCACCGCGCAGATCCCCGATTCGGCCAATCGCGACTACTATGATGATCGCTATCTCCACTCGTTTTTCGGCTATTTCCCGGCATATGACGCCAAGTTCCTCATCTTCCTCTATCAAAAGTATCCCAAAGGCGCGCAGTACGCCTCGGAGACGCTGGCGGAACCTTTCCATGAATTGACCAAATTCCTCATCCGATACTACAATATTCCGCCGGACAGATGAAGATTTCCAGACCCTTCATTTTTTGCGGATTATGCGACATAATGGTGCCTACGTACTGAATTTCGGTGCATAGCGCCTCACTGATATGTTTTTCCTGAAACAACTCCTGATTGCCGTCCTCACTTTGGAATCTCGGCTTATCGTGGCGAAATACAAGCCATATATCGTGGCTGTGACTGGTAGCGTCGGCAAGACATCGACCAAGGATGCCATCTATGATGCACTCAAGAAGCACGTCCCGTATGCGCGCAAGAGCGAGAAGAGTATGAATAGCGAGATCGGATTGCCGCTGACGGTGATCGGCGCTCCGACTGCGTGGCGGAGCTTCTCTGGTTGGATGAGCAATCTTCGCAAGGGGGCAGGTCTGATCCTGCGTCGACAAGAATATCCGGACACATTGATCCTAGAGATCGGCGCCGATCATCCAGGCGATATCAGCTCGGTCGCGCGCTGGCTCCGTGCGGACATCGTTGTCGTCACTCAGGTGAGCGCCACGCCGGTGCATGTGGAGTTCTTCGCGTCTCCGGAGCAGGTCTTCGAGGAGAAGGCGAGCTTGGCAGGAGCGCTCAAGAAAGGTGGCACGCTCGTCCTCTCGGCTGACAATGACAAAGTGATGTCCATAGCGTCTCGTGTGGCTGACAAAGATGCTCGAGTCGTATCATTCGGTACTTCCGAAGGTGCTACTGTCAGGGGCTCGGGCGAACGCGTGATCTATGAAGGTGAGGGGACTTCGCGCATTCCTTCCGGGTGTGGATTCACCGTAACGGTCGAGGGTTCTGCTCATGAGATCGTTCTGTCCGGCATTGTCGGTATGCCGTACATGTTCCCGATATTGGCCGCTGTAGCCGTCGCGCGCGCCAAGGGAATCGCTCCGGACGTGGCTATCGGTGATCTTGCCTCCTATGCGGCTCCTCGAGGCCGCATGAATCTCATTCCCGGCGTGAATGGCTCGACGCTGATCGATGACACGTACAATTCATCGCCCGACGCCGCGCTGGCTGCGCTCCGAACCTTGCGAGATATCGAGATGCCAGGGTCTAGGATAGCGGTTCTCGGCGACATGCTGGAATTGGGCAAATACGCATCTGACGAGCATCGTCGTATCGGCACGGAAGTGGTCGCCCTGGGCATCGGCAAGCTCGTGACGGTCGGTCCGCGCTCGCGTCTGACCGCCCAGGCCGCCCGCGAGGCGGGTATGGATGCCGCCATGGTGACGTCATTCGACACATCTATCGAAGCTGGCGAACATCTGAAGTCGTCAGTCAAGGAAGGGGATGTTGTCTTGATCAAAGGCTCGCAGTCGATTCGCATGGAGAAGACGGTGGCGATCCTGATGCGTGATCCGAGCAGAGCGGGGGAGCTTCTGGTCAGGCAGGAGCCGGAGTGGCTAAAAAAATGAAAAGTTGGAATTTCATCCCGCCTTGGCGGGATAGAAAAGTGAGAAGCCGATCGGCCCCAGTGAGATTGAAAATTTCCAAAAATGTGTTATATTTCTCTGGTCGCGAATACACCCAGTTTTGACTTTCCCGCCTCGGCGGGATAAATTTGAGTTTTGCTTTCGCGAAGCGCGGCCCTTTCGTCTAGCCCGGTCTAGGACGGCGCCCTCTCACGGCGCAAACACGGGTTCAAATCCCGTAGGGGTCACATTCGTCCGCACATCACAAAAAACAAGGTCCATTGGCCGGAGGTATTTAATCCTGCTAGAATAGCGACCATCCTATGAACACCTACATCGTGCTCCTCCGCGGCATAAACGTCGGCGGCAAGAACAAGATCCCGATGGCCGAATTGAGAGCGCGCATAGAGGAGCTCGGCTTCTCCCGTGTCTCGACATACATCGCGAGCGGTAATGTCATCCTGCGATCGGATGAGGATGCACGGACGATCCGAGCGCGGATCGAGGGGATGTTGCCCAAACGCTTCAAACTAGATAGCGATCTGGTCAAGGTCCTTGTGTTGAGCCGTGCCCAGCTCAAAAAAATCATAGAGAAAAAACCGGCCGGATTCGGCGAACAGCCGCAGAACTATCACAGCGACGTCATTTTCCTGATGGATATATCACCCGCACGAGCTATGGATGTATTCGATCCGAGAGAAGGGGTCGATACGATCTGGAAAGGATCGGGGGCTATATACTCGCAAAGATTGAGTGCTCAGCGCATCAAGAGCCGTCTCAACAGGGTCATGGGAACGCCTGAGTATCAGCAGATGACCATTCGTAACTGGAACACAGTTACCAAGCTTGTGCATCTAGCCGAGGATGCGACATTATCGCTAGGTTGATTGCGCACATCTACGTTCTGTTTTGCTCGGAATGTTGGCGTGCTCACTTCACCCCCACCATCAACTCATCAGAATCGAGAGTGACTGTCACAGGCTCGCCGCCCGAGATAGAGCCGCGACCGGCAGGCCTACCAAACATCTGCACGACGAACGTCGTCGGATGTCCGTCATATACTCCCTCAGCGGTGGCGATGCCGATCTCGGTGAAGCCTGCGTTCATGATATTGGCACGGTGCGTCGGGGAAGCCATCCATGCGGCCTCGACGTCAGCTGAGTCGAAGAAATCTATAGCGAGATTCTCGCCCGCAGTCTCGAAGTCATATCCTGCTTGAGAGATCCAGTGCCATGGTGTGATGCCGTCAAGGCTGACATGAGAGAAATATCCCTTCGCCGCCATATCGTCCGCCTTGGCCTGAGCCGCCTGCGTGAGCAGAGGGTCGATACGCAGGAGCGACAGGGAGTGAGCGGATCGCTCGGCATTGGTCAGGTCGACTAGCGCACCAGAGAGGACTGCCGCGACGGAGTCTACACCGCGGATGGCGAGACGCGAGAGGGCAGGGGCACCGACGGCGAACGCGATAGCCACTGCCGCGAGGGCTACTGCGATCTCGTACATCAGCATCGGCTTGCGTCTCCTGGTAGATGGTCGCGTGCGCGGCTTGGAGATCTTCTTCATGCCTGCATTATATCACAGGCTGGGGAAGATCGAGATTGGGGCAGACCATCGTGTTGATAGTCCAGAGCGTGGTCTCGCCGACGACGCCGGTGGGCTGGCCGTTGGTGATGAAGCCTTTTTGTATCCACGGATCGATGATGGTCTTGCGATACTTGAGCTGGAACTCCTTGAGCGCGCCGAGCGTGCGCGGTCCGAACTCGCCGGTCATAGGAAGGCTCGGATCGACGGTCTCCTTGAGCAGGGCCTGGAGCTTGATGACCTCGTCTTTGTCGTTGTCTTGGAGGGTGTCCAATCGGCCGGTGAGATACTTGCCACAGGAGATAGATGCGCCGAGCACACGGCCGCCGCCTGACGAGACGGAGACCGATCGAGAGACTGCGCGACTGCCGGTGATGATACCAGGCTTATCATCGTCTGATGGTTGTTCAGGGCTCGGGGTAGGGTCAGAAGGAGGGGTTTCAGGATCTGGGTCCGGCTCTGGCTCAGGATCCGGATCAGGTTCAGAATCAGCGGCACTGACGCTGACTGTCCTCGTCGTGCTGGTCGAAGCACCGTCGGTATCCGTGACGGTGTAGGTGATCGTATATGTTCCGGCTGTGTTCGTATCGACACCGCCTATGGGTTCAGTGCTCGAAGCGACAGTCAAATCCTCAGCCGCATCTTCAGCGTCTGAGACGGTCACACCCTCGTCGGTGAACACGTCGCCGACGGTGAGCTCGATCGTGCTCGATCCGATGAGAGAGATAGTGGGGGGCTGATTGGCCGGTTCGGAGATGGTGACGGTACGCGTCGTCGAAGCGGAAAGGCCCGTAGCGTCTGTAGCCGAATATGTGATGATATAGGTGCCGGCCGTGTCAGCATCGAGCGGATCAGGGTCGGTAGACGAGGCGACATCCAGCGCGTTACCCTCGAAATCTTCGGCAACCGCGCCCTCGTCGGTGAACCCATCGCCGATGGTCAGATCTACGGTGCTCGAACCATTGAGAGTCACGGTCGGAGGGATCAGGGAGAAGATGTCGGCGATCTCATCGGCCGAGAGGGCATGGTCATAGATGCGGATATCATCCAATGATCCTTCGTAACCGACTTTGCCATACGGATTGTAGCCGAAATACATCGTCTCAATGGTACTGGCGGTATTCGCGTCAGCGCGAACCTCCTGGACGAGAAGGTCGCCATCAAAATATATAGATCCTGTAGTCGTATCAGCGTCCCAGGTCGCGGTTACGAGGTGCCATGCGCCGTCATTGAGCCCGGCGACCGTCGAAGGGGTGCAGATATAGCTGGATGCACCGACCCAGAGACCGAGCAGATTGCCTGACCCACAGCCCAATTCGGCGAAGCCGGGATTGATGATCAGGCCGAATCCGGCGTACGGGGCATCGTCATATTGGAGGATGAGATCGCCACGATCATCGATGGCCGTCTTGATCCATGTGGAGAGGGTGAAGCCGGTCAGTTCCAGACGTGGTCCGGTCATGTGACTCCCGCCGGTGAGAGAAACGCCAGATCCGACGATACCTGACGAATCCCATGTGGCACCATCGATGAGCGCGGCATCATTACCCCCACCAGATGAGTCGACCGCTGTCGTATCCGAGCCCTCATTGAGATTGAGGTGCAGGATAAGGCCGTTCTCGGCGGCTCGCGTGGGCAGGGCGAAGCAGACGATAGTGATGACGGATAATACTAACGATGCCGCGATAGAAGCGGCCCGTGATGCTTGGGCAGTGTTCATGGACCTAAAGAGTTATTTTGTAAGCGAGTACTCAGGCATTATACATAAATCTATTTTTTTGCTACAGTTAGCTGTGCATATCTTTCTAGGGAACCCGTCATGAACCAGAAATTCCTCAAGCCGTACGACTCCCAAGCCACCGAAGGCCGCATCTATGAACTTTGGGAACAGAGCGGCTATTTCGATCCTGATCGACTACCTGAGCGCAATCAGCGGGGAGAGCCTTTTTCTGTCGTGCTGCCTCCACCCAATGTCACGGGTGTTCTCCATATGGGGTCCGCGCTGATGCTGGCTATCGAGGACATCATGGTCAGGTACGCGCGCATGCAGGGCAAGCGAGCCGTCTGGATACCCGGCACCGATCATGCCGCCATCGCCACGCAAGCGGTCGTGGAGAAGAAGATCCAGAAAGAGGAGGGCAAATCCCGTCACGATCTCGGTCGCGATGAGCTTTTGGGGCGCATCGGATCTCATGTCTCCGAGACTCACGATGTCATCGTCGCGCAGATGCGCGAGATGGGCGCTTCCATCGACTGGTCGCGCGAGGCGTTCACGCTCGATGAGGAGAGAAGCATGGCTGTCAGGACGGCGTTCAAGAAGATGTATGACGACGGACTCATATATCGTGGTCACAGAGTGGTCAATTGGGATCCCAAGAGTCAGACCACTATATCCGACGATGAGATCGTCTATGAGCCGCGCAAGGCCAAACTGTATACCTTTAAATATTCCAAAGATATCCCGATCTCTATTTCCACTACTCGGCCGGAGACCAAGCTCGGCGACACGGCCATCGCCGTCCATCCCGACGATGAGCGGTATCAGGCCTATATCGGCAAAGAATTCTCGACGACGTTCGCCGGCGAGCCGATAACGCTCCGGGTGATCGCGGATAGGGATGTAGACAAGGAGTTCGGCACCGGCGCGCTCGGTGTGACTCCGGCGCACTCGTCGATCGACTGGGAGATGGCACAGAGGCATGATCTGCCGCTCAAGCAGGTCATAGATGAATACGCGCGGATGACCGTCGGTTTCGACGGCAAGGACGCTCCACATGCGATCAAAGGCGCGAAGACTGCCGAAGCCCGCGAGGCCGTCGTCGAGTGGTTGCGCGCCGAGGGATTGCTCGAAAAAGAGGAGGAGATCGATCAAAATGTCGCGACCGCTCAACGGAGCGGCGCCATCATCGAGCCCCTACCCAAACTGCAGTGGTTCGTAGCCGTCAATTCACAGTTCACAATTCACAATTCCCAAATTCCAGGCATCGAATCGGGAAGCAAAACTACGCTCAAGGAGCTCATGAAGCAAGCGGTCTCCTCGGGAGCCATCGAGGTCATCCCGGATCGTTTCGAAAAAGTGTACTTCAACTGGATAGATAATCTGCGCGATTGGTGCATCTCGCGCCAGATCTGGTACGGGCACAGGATACCGGTGTGGTATAGAGAAACTCAAAACTCAAATTTATCCCGCCTTGGCGGGATAGGCAAAACTCAAAAATCCGAAACCCCACTCGTCCGCCGTAGCTCAACCGAAGGGAGAAACGAAGGTAGAAATCCGAAATCCGAAACAGACGAAGAGATATTCGTCGGCTTGGAGGCGCCGGAAGGGGAAGGATGGGTGCAGGACGAAGACACGCTCGACACGTGGTTCTCCTCGGGACTGTGGACATTCTCGACGCTCGGATGGCCCCGCTTCGCCGACACGGCTACCCGAGGCAAGCCCGGCAAGGAGAATGATCTGGCCAATTTCCATCCGACGACCATCCTCGAGACCGGCTCGGACATCCTCTTCTTCTGGGTGGCGCGCATGATCCTGATGAGCGGCTATCTGCTCGGCGATGTGCCGTTCCGCACGGTCTATCTCCACGGCCTGGTCCGTGATACCAAGAACCGCAAGATCTCCAAATCGCTCGGCAACAATATCGATCCCGTAGACATGATCGCCACATACGGCGCCGACGCGGTGCGCATGTCGCTCGTCGTCAGCGTCGGTCCCGGCAACGACAGCAAGGTCGACGAGCAGAAGATCAAAGCGTATAAGCTCTTCTCTAACAAGCTCTGGAACGTCGCCCGATTCGTCATTTCGGCTGCCGAAGGCGAGCGGTACGATCGCGAGAAGGGGGAGACGGCTGTGAGCGCCGAGAAGATCGGCTTCGATCCTGATTTTCGCGGATGGCACGAAGCGGACAAGGCGCATTTGGAGAGGCTGAACCTCTTGATCGCGGAGATCACCGGAGAGATGGATGAATACAAATTCTATCTGGTAGGAGAGAAGCTCTATCACTATGCGTGGCATGAGCTGGCTGACGTCATCCTCGAGGAGAGCAAACCGATCATCGGTGGCGCAGATACAGCGGCTACCGCATCTCGCATCCAGTTCTTGCTTCACGCGCTCCATACGCTCCTGCGCGCGCTCCACCCGTTCATGCCCTACCTCACCGAGGAGATCTGGTCGGAGTTCAGAACGGGCACGATGCTCATAGTCGAGGAGTGGCCTCACGCTTCGGCTGAGTGACCACTCAGCTATCCCCACTACGCTCTCGCATGACCTGTGCGGCTGGGGTAAAATGATGAGGTACATTACCCCACCTCATTAACTTTTTTGCGTATATGAAAAAATACATCTGGAGCATCGCTGTCCTCGCAATCGCAGCTGTCGTCGTCGCTTCGGTCGGTGCGCATGCACAGACTTCCAACCGCGATTTGAGCGGCTGGGCCTGGTCGTCCAATATCGGCTGGGTCAGTTTCAACTCAGAAAATCCTGGTGCCAATCCCTCAGGGACTGGTGCCGCGTATAAGGTTCAAATAGAGCCTGATGGTGATCTCGTCGGTTGGGCCTGGTCGTCCAATATCGGCTGGATCAAGTTCGGCGATCTCCCTGGCCATCCTCCGATCAATGGCGTCGGATCGCGAGTCGATGGCAATAGCGTGACTGGATGGATTCGTGCCTGTGCAGGTACCATCAACAATGATTGCAACAGCGCTACGAGGACTGATGGGTGGGATGGATGGATCAACTTGTCCGAGGGATCATCAGGATCGATATATCCTACCAATATCAGCGGTTTTGGTGGCGTGACGTATGTAGAAAATTCTGGCGTAGGTCATTTCAAGGGCTATGCCTGGGGAGGCGATGTCGTCGGTTGGCTCAAGTTCGACCCGACAGCCACTGCCGATGACGTCAATGTCAATGATGGGGGAGGTGAGCCATCTTTCACGCTTTCTGCATCGCCATCGAACATCGAGACAGGGGACTACACCACCATCATCTGGAACAAGAGCCATATCGACAGCTGTTCAGTCACGTCAGGGGCGTCCTACTGGTCTCAAGTCAATCAGGTGAGCGGCGGCACATATCAATCTGGTCAAAGCGGATCGGGAACTATATCATTTGGAACTGCTGGATCATACACGATGGGACTGTCTTGTGACCCTGAAGACCCATCTGATGCTGAAATATCTCGCTCTGTCACTATCACAGTCAGCGACCCTGCCGCACTCTCCTGCGTCCAGCCGACCCGATCTATCCAGTGTTCAGATACGGTAGAACCTATCGGTGACGCGATATTCAACTTCGGCACAGTCCCGGATGGGACCCCGGTGACTACTGTCGTTGAGTCATGTCCGATAGATGTAGGGACGTATTACTGCAACTACGTCTGTCAACCCGGCTACAAGAAGCAGGGCAACAAGTGCGTGAGCAGTAGCCTCCAGGAGATCTGATCAAGATCTACCATGCTTCCGAGCCGCCTCGAGCGCTTCGCGCTCCTCATCAGACAGCTCATACGATGACTCATGGTTCGAGACCGGCTTGGAGAAGACGCTGACGTGATCTCGGGCATACAAGCTGGAGATGATCACGCCATCGCCCTCTTCGTTGACGATGGCTGTGGCGAAGCTCTGATTGCCTCCGCCACCTGTGCCCTTGAATGGGTTGAAGCGCACGGTATGTATCGAGCGTGCGCCGGTGCGGAGGCGCTTCTCGACCCCGGAGAGGTATGATTCGAGCTCGCCGCGGAACGACTGCAGGTCGGCGAGTCCTCGAGAGATATGTGTGAGCGAATCGCCGATATGATGGGCATCGATGTGCACGAGGAACCGGCGGAGCTTGAGGTGCATCCACACGACAAGACCGAGCAGGATGAGCGTGGCGACGCACAGGACGACGAACCCCATGAGCAGAGGTTGGGCGGCTATGGACGAGAGAGATGAGGTCATGGCACTAGTATATATCGAAACCTGCCAATCGGACAATTTGAAGTGTCACAAGATCTGGTGTATATTCTTGCCCAGACGATGTTCAACCTCAACTACTAGATATCATGAATGTCACGACCGTCGGATGTTTCAGGATCGCGTGGTACATGGGATTCTTCTGTACCATCGAGGTCATCATCCCTGAAGAGGAAGCTCCTTCCGATCACCTCCAGGGGGAATTCGGCGCCGACACGGCCGGATCATCCTGGTTGCACGGACTGCGGTTGCCAGCCGCTCGGTCGGCGTGGTAACATATAACCGCCGCATCTACCCAGATGTGGCGGTTTTTCAATTTCAAAACACATAGTTTGACTCTGTCAACTTTTTAGCATAGGATGAGCGCATGTTCAGAGACCTATTCAGAAAGCGCGTCTATCTCGACTATGCCGCGCTGACGCCGATCGATCCGCGTGTCGTCCGAGAGATGGCGGCGTATTCGACGATCACGTATGGCAATCCGTCCGCTCTCTATCGCGAAGGCGTCGCCGCTCGCGCGGCGGTCGATGGCGCGCGCGCATCGGTAGCCGGTTTCATCCATGCTCATCCAGATGAGATCGTGTTCACCAGCGGCGGGACGGAGGCCAACGCTCTGGCGCTCGAAGGTGCGGTGCGAGCGGCTCGCACGAGCGGTATCGATCGCCCGCACATCGTCGTCTCGGTCGTCGAGCACTCGTCGATATCGGAGACGGCCGAGAAGCTCGAGGTTGATGGATGTGATGTGTCGCGCATCTCTGTCGACCGTTCAGGCATCGTCGATCTCGATGAGCTCGAGAAGGCGATCGGCGAGCATACGGTCATCGTATCCATCCAGATGGTCAACAATGAGACGGGCGTCATCCAGCCGATCAAGGAGATCGCCAAGATCATCAGGAACGCACGGAAGCGATCCGGCGATCCGGCAGAGGGACCATCCAGGGATGGATCCACTCGGTCGAACTATCCATTGCTCCATACCGATGCCGCGCAGGCGCTGTATCAGGAGATATCCGTCGAAAAGCTGGGCATCGACCTGTTGACGCTCGATGCGAGCAAGATGTATGGGCCGCGCGGGATCGGGTGTCTCTATGTGAAGCGACGCACTCCCATCGAGCCGATCATCCGAGGGGGAGGGCAGGAGAGGGGATTCAGATCAGGCACGGAGAATGTTCCGGCGATGATGGGCTTCGCCAAGGCGGTGGACATCCTGAAGATTGATCTCGCCCATGGCGGGATTGACCCCGCCTGTGGCGGGGTTGAAAGATTGAAAGAAGGAAAGATTGAAGGATCAAGAGGAGGATTACACAAAGGGACAGTTGGACGGCTGCAAGGATTAAAGGATGAAATGATTGAAGGACTCAAAAAGATCAGTCCGGACATCGTCGTGAACGGGGAAGGGGCTGTCGTATCCCCGCACATTCTAAATGTCTCGATCCCCGGTATGAATCCTGCCGATGGTGGGATAGATAATGAGCTTTTCGTCTTGAGGCTCGATGCCAAGGGGATCGCATGTTCGACCAGGAGTTCATGCCTTCGTGACGAAGATGAATCATATGTCCTTCGGGCGATGGGGGTGGATGGTCGTGCATCAGTCAGATTTTCATTTGGGCGATGGACGACGATGAAAGACATCAGGAGGGCGCTTGCGGCGGTAGAACGTAGTCGTTTTTGAAGATGTATGGGAGCTTACGTGTCCGCTACTTGTGCTTTTTCGTTCATTCTGCTACTATTCGACGACCCAATCATGTTGACCATCCGCCTACAGCGCACGGGCCGCAAACACGAACCGACGTTCCGTGTCGTATTGACCGATTCCAAGAATGGCCCCAAGAGCGGCAAATATCTCAAGATCCTCGGCTCATATGATTCTCGTATCGACAACAAGCCCAGCCAGATGGACACAGAGGCTATCAAGCACTGGATCTCCAAGGGTGCCCAGCCGTCTGTGACGCTCCACAATTTCCTCGTCTCCAATAAAGTCATCTCCGGCACCAAGATCAACGCCCTGCCCAAGAAGACTCCCATCAAAAAGGAGGTCTCTCCTGAGGAAGCGGCTGCTGCAGTAGCTCCTGCAGAGATCGCACCTGCCGCAGCCGCTCCGGCTGAAGCTGCGCCCGTTACTCCTGCTACAGAGGAGAAGCCGACCGAGGCTCCCGCTCAGTAGTCAGACCACGATGCATATTGATATGTGATGCACCCGCGCCCTACGCGGCTTTTTGTTTATCCTGACGGCGGTATACAATACCCTGTATCGGGCCTCGGTGGATTGAATTCGAGCATGGTTGCCTTCCCGGTCGCCTCTGATATGATGAGCTCATAACAGTACGATTGCCAAGATAACAATCCCTCATATGAAGAAAACCTCTGCCAAAGCAGCTCCTCCGACCGACGCCGTGCTCCGCCAGACGATCGCGCCCAAGACATTCCATTTCATCGCTGGCTTGCCACGGAGCGGCTCGACCCTGCTCTGCAACATCCTGGCGCAGAATCCGCGCTTCCATGTCACAGGCACGTCGGGGATCATGGATGTGATGTTCGGTGTCAGGAATCAGTGGAACAATCTCGTCGAATTCAAAGCCGCTCCCAATCCGGATGGCGAGCTACGGGTGCTTCGCGGCATCTTGCACAACTATTATGCCGATACGGACAAGCCGGTCGTCTTCGACAAATGCCGCGGCTGGCTGTCGCTCCTGGAGATGGCCGAGGCCGTGCTCGGGCGCAAGGCCAAAGTCCTCGTACCTGTTCGTGACGTGCGCGATGTGCTGGCGTCATTCGAGAAGCTCTGGCGCAAGACAGCCGCGACCAAGCAGGTCGCGCAGGAGTCGGCGAGCTATTTCCAGTTCCAGACGGTGGAGGGGAGGACGGAGATGTGGATGCGCTCCGATCAGCCGGTAGGCTTGGCGTACAATCGTATCAAAGACGCGCTGGCGCGCGGTTATGGGGATCGGATGTTCTTGGTTGATTTTGATGATCTGACGACTGATCCAGAGGGGACGATGAAGCGCGTTTATGGGTTCCTTGGAGAAGATTCGTATCCGCATGATTTCGATCATGTGGATCAAGTGACTCACGAGGACGATTCCGTGCATGGGTTCGTCAATCTGCACACGATCAGATCCAAGGTAGAACCGATGTCTCCGCAGTGGCCGACGGTGCTCGGTCAGTTCGCCGATCGATATGCCCAGCTCAATTTTTGGAAGCGCATGCCGCGTAACAATCGCGGATGATCTTCACCCTCCACTCATCTGGATATACCCCCACACGACACGACATCCCCTCCGCGACCTGCGGAACTCGCTTCGCTCAGAAGACATCCTCGATCACTTCGAGGATGTCATGTCGTGTGGTGATACGTCTGCACTTATCCACTCGCCTCATATTCTCACTATGGTATCATTAAGCCATGAAACCTGATTCATCTCGGTCATTCCTGCATAGCAAACCTTTCACCTACCTCGCGCTCTCCGCCCTCATCCTCAAGGCGTTCGTCTCCACCGATCGAGCCGTACCTCCGGCGGCCCCCATCTCACGCGCCGACGATCCCAACACCCGCTCCATATCCACACTCCCCATCCCGTCTCGTACCTACCCGGGTCTCCTCTCCATACCCACTGCCCATGCCGCGGAAGGGGATGAGGTCATCCCCCAGCGTTCTCTCTTGGCCGCCGTCGGAGACGGCGTCAAGTCCGTCTGGGGTCGCTTCACTGCGCTTTTCACCCCGCGTACCGTCTCAGAGGTCGTCACTGAGGACATCCTGCCATATCCGACCGCTCCCGTCATCCCGGCCACATCCACCGAGCCTGTCATCGTCAGAGAATACGTCCCCACTCCCGTCCAGCAGATCCCCGTCTTCACCGGCCTCACCTACGCCGACGTCGATCGTCGTATCGCGGCCGCCCTCGCCTCCATCCCTCAGGGCACCGCCTCCGTCGATCTCACTCCTGTCTATGACTACATCAGGAGACAGGCCAATGTCACGGCCGAATCAGCATCCCGCAATTCCAAGGGCATCGCCGAAGACACCGTCACCGACGGCTCCCAGTGTTTATCGGCCATATCCCTCTCCCTCACCACCCCTCTTGCCGTTTCCTCGGGAGGCACCGGTACCTCCACCTCCGCCTATGGCAAGCTCCTCCTCGGCAATGCCACCGGAGGCTACAACCTCGTCGCCACCTCATCCCTGGGTATCTCCGGGGGGGGCTTCGATGTGAGTGAGCTCAATACGCTGGCTACGATCGCAGTAGGTGACTCCAATGTCGTCTCAGGTATCTATGCGAGTGCGTTTGGGTACAACAACACCGCTTCAGGTCAAAACTCCTCCGCCTCTGGTTACCTCAACACCGCTTCAGGTGATTTCTCCTCCGCCTTTGGCTTCAACAACACCGCTTCAGGTCAAAACTCCTCCGCCTCTGGCTTCTACAACACCGCTTCATGTCTAGGCTCCTCCGCCTCTGGTTACTCCAACACCGCTTCAGGATACTACTCCTCCGCCTTTGGCTTCAACAACACCGCTTCAGGTCAAAGCTCCTCCGCCTTTGGCTTCTACAACACCGCTTCAGATAGTCTCTCCTCCGCCTTTGGCTACTACAACACCGCTTCAGGATACTACTCCTCCGCCTTTGGCTACCGCAACACCGCTTCAGGGTATTGCTCCTCCGCCTCTGGTTACCTCAACACCGCCGCCGCCCTCAACTCCTCCGCCTTCGGCCGCTCCAACTTCACCGGCACAGGTGGTCTGGCATCCATACAGGTAGGTGTGCTCAACAACTCTACAGGTGGGACGCTCAATACTACCACCGGTGCAATTACAGGAACACCGTCCGCCTGCACCACGGTGGGTAGACTGACCACGGCTGTGGGTGTGTGCAACAAGACGGCAGGTAATCTTGCGAGTGCGTTTGGGTACAACAACACCGCTTCAGGGTATCGCTCCTCCGCCTTTGGCTCCCGCAACACCGCTTCAGGGTGTCTCTCCTCCGCCTCTGGTTACCTCAACACCGCTTCAGGTCAAAACTCCTCCGCCTCTGGTTACCTCAACACCGCTTCAGGTCAAAACTCCTCCGCCTTTGGCTACTACAACACCGCTTCAGGGTGTCTCTCCTCCGCCTTTGGCTACTACAACACCGCTTCAGGGTGTCTCTCCTCCGCCTTCGGATCCTGCTTCACCAATGCCACCAGCTCCTCAGTAGCCATAGGCACCTGTGGAGGCTGGCTCAACGTCCAATCGAACGGCTGTCTCACCACCGCCACCGGAGCCTATCTCACCACCGGAGGCACCTGGTCCAACGCGTCCTCGCGTGATCTCAAGGAAAACTTCACCACCCTCGATCCCCAGGACATCCTCTCCAAGATATCAGCCCTCCCCATCACGCGCTGGAACTACAAGATAGAGGATGACTCCGTCACCCATATCGGACCTGTCGCCCAGGACTTCTACAACATCTTCAACACAGGCGGCTCCGATACCTCTATATCCACCATAGACCCCGCAGGTGTCGCCCTCCTCGGCATCCAGGGCCTCTCCACCCGTGTCGATCGTCTCAATGCCTCATCTACCGCTTCCACCCTGTCTCTGTCATCACTGTCCAAGAGCTTGGATGCGCAGAGGCTCAGCATCGAAGGTGTCCTGAATTCTGTCTCTTCTACCGCCTCTACGACTGCCGCCGCGATCGCCTCCTTGGATGTGAAGATAGGTCAATTGGCCGCACGGATAGGGGATATCGAATCCGGTGCGTCTACGACTACCGAGACGATCATCGTCCAGTCCGATGACCAGAGCATCATCTCCTACCTCGCCTCCTTCGGCGCGCGAGTCATAGATGGCGTCATCCACTTCGTCGATGTCGTCGTCGAGCGCCTCACGGTCGGATCGCTGACGATCAAGAATGAGGCCGATGTCAGCCAGACCGGATTCGTCATCTATGATCGCGCCACCCATCGTCCCATCTGCGTCTATTTCGAGAACGGCGTGCAGAAGACTGCTCCAGGAGAATGTGACGACGAGGATGTCGTCTCCGATGAAAACATCCCCGACGATACGAATAGTGCAGAAGAAGACGATCAACCGGACGTCGTCGATGGTGAAACAAAGGTGGACCAAGATAGCGATCAGGCCACTTCTACGCCTGCCGTACAGGAAGAGGCATCAACATCTGACGAGGAAGATGAACGAGCCGCTTCTGATCAAGAGCAGGGAACTGGCGACACCCAGGACAACTCCGAAGATGTCTCCGATGACCAGAATGTTCAAGCAGACGATCAAATAGCCGATGAATCCGTCGATACCCAAGAAGAGATTGTCGAAGACGCAGAAACTCCTCCTGCCCAAGAAGAGTCTCCGTCTGCTGATGTGCAGGAAAACTCGGAAGGCAACTGATACGCCTACCGAATCAGATAAAATATATAGATAAAGATGACGATCAGGATGCGAGCAGGTCCTTGTCCATATAGGCGGTATGTTCCGTCAGCGAGTCGATGACGCGATCTGCGTCGAAGAGCTCGTCCATGCTCGTCTCATAGGGATATTCCTCTGGTCGGCCGAGAATGTCATATCCGTCGGGCGACATGTCCAGTCGATGCCGGAACATCTCTGGTGCCTTGCAGAGCATGTTGTCATGCGCCGCATACCCGAAGACTGTCGGGCTGTTGGACATCCAGAGCACCGTGGAGGGCAGTTCAAAGGCGGCCGCAGTATGGTGTGCGAACGAATCCATGAAGAGCCGCGCTGTCGAGAGTGTGACGGCGATCAGTGCCTGTCGGTGGCTCAAGGTGATGTATTCGGTTCCCGTGAGAGCTGGTTGGTCGGCGCGCCGCAGGTGGATCGTCCGGTAGCCGCGCGCGCTCATATGCTCGACTATTTGTTCCGCGAACGGGATAGAGATATCGCGCGCCCATGAGATCGGGTAGGGCTGTTGAGCGGCGCCTCCAGAGGTCTGTATCAGGAAGATGGGCTTTTTTGTCGGTGCGAGCACCTTCTTGACCATCGAGCGTTCGCGCGCCGTGAAATAGAGCTCCGGCTTGGGACCGTCCCAGGGCACGCCGCAGAGACGGCACCAGATCTCCGTCAGATGGGCGCGTCGATACATATGATCAGCGGTCATGTATGGGTCGAGCCGTAGGATGAGCCTGGTATCGTCAGGATCATGGATGTACGTCGTGTAGAAGTCCGGTGTCGCCGTCACGTCGACGATCTCATCGACGCGCGGATTGTGCAGCCAGACATCGCGATGAGGCGTCGTCACGGTGATGCGTGCATCGGGATATGCCTTGTCGAGCGCGCGTACCACAGCTGTGGCCATGATGTTCTTGCCCAGACCGCCGGCGATATTGAAGATGATATGCGAAGGAGTCTTCATGGTCGTATGTGGGGGGTATCTAGAGTATCCACGATATCAACAGGCGTGAATGACGATCGCCATTCCTTGATGAAAGGGAACGGTTGGTCGGCCGTAGATGCGTATTCAGGATGGTCTTCGGCATGTTCCCTGAATGCGTCCGATATACGAGCTGTTATAGCAGAATGCAGGGGATATCCCGTGACCTCCTGATCAGTGCCGATCCAGAGCACCGTGGAGGGGAGACCGAGCGCGGCGGCCATTCCCTGGATCGCCCCATCGACGAGGAGCCGTCTAGAGACGTGTGCGAGCGCCGCGGCGTAGTGTCGCGCATTGGACATCGTCAGGCGCGCGGCTCCGACGATCGCCGGATCGTCGTCTCTCCGTATCTGTAGGATCGCGTATCCGCGCTCGCGCATCAGGTCGGCTGTCTTCTGGGCGACGACCATCGGCATCGTGCGGCGCCATCGGCTCTGGTAGGGCCATCCGGCGGGACCGTCGGATATTGAGAAGAGCGCGGATGGCCTACCTTCCGTGAGACGAGAGACGATCGTCTTGCCGATCTCGTCTTCGCGGCGAGTCAGGGTCAGCTCCGGCGCAGGACCATCCCAAGGCACGCCACAGAGACGGCACCAGATCTCCGTCAGGTGACCGCGGCCATGCAGGAAATCATCCGTCTCGTAGGGGTCCAAGCGGAAGATCAGCGTATCTCGTTCGCGGATGTAGTCCTCGTAGAAGTAGGGAGTCGATCCGGCCGTATATACCCGGTAGACGCGCGGGTTGTGTAGCCAGATATGAGGATTGCGGCTGATGATGACGATCTTGCGATCGGGGTGCGCCTTGGAGATAGCACGGACGACGGCCGTGGCGGCCAGATCCTTGTCCTCGGATCCATGGCATTCGAAGAGGGCGAATTCCGAACGGTTCATGGGGCAATTATAGGTATGAATCACTGGCGGCGCAAATCGAGGATCAAGGTCGCACCTCGAGGTGCGACCTTGATCGGCTCTTGCCACCCGCTCTGATACTTTGGTATAATCATGCGCAGTACAGCGAACTGTACGATTACGAATAAATCCTTTTTCGATTATGCAGAAAGACCAAGAGTTCCTCGAATATGTCATCAAGTCGCTCGTAGACAATCCTGATCAGGTCAAGGTATCTCGCACGGTAGATGAGATGGGTGTGCTCCTCACGCTCGATGTCGGCGCCGCCGATATGGGCAAGATCATCGGTCGTCAGGGCAATACCGCCAAGGCTGTCCGCACGCTCCTGCGCGTCGTCGGCATGAAGAACAACAGCCGCGTCAATCTCAAGATCAATGAGCCGGTCGGTGGCCTCAAGGATCCGGACAGGATCGCCCAGGGCGACGCCGCGATGCCGCTCGTCACCCCCAATTCCAAGACGGTGGATGAAGCGATGGCGGATCTCAAGTTGGAGTAAATAGAAGATAGCAAATAGAAGAGATCAAAAAGTCGGGCGAAGGCTCGATTTTTTGAATGGTGACATTTTTCACAAATCGTGGTAAAGTAATGTGCCACGATTTTTTGTCGACTATAAAAGCAGTATGACCACCTATCACCTCATAACTCTCTTCCCGGAATCCACCGAGTCGTATCTCGACGCCTCTATTTTGAAGCGTGCCCGGGAGAAGGGGATTATCGATATCAAGTATTACAATCCGAGGGATTTTGTCGGAAACTCAAATTCATCCCGCCAAGGCGGGAAACTCAAATTCATCCCGCCAAGGCGGGACAGGCAAAAATCAAAACTGACATACCAGGATCGGCGGGTGGATGATAGGCCGTATGGGGGCGGGCCGGGGATGGTGATCGAGGCACTGCCGGTCATTCGCGCGATTGAAGCAGCGGTAGGGAAGAAAATCCGAAATCCGAAATCTGAAATCCGAAACAAATCCAAAATCATCCCGCCAGGGCGGGACAGGCGAAATTCAATAGCCAAGAAAGCGCAGGTCAAGATCGTCTTTTTCTCGCCGGCAGGGAAGCAGTTCACCAATGAGATGGCAGATAGCTTCAAGAAATATACCGATATCGTCTTCGTCTGCGGCCGCTATGAGGGTATCGACGCTCGTGTGAAGAAAGCGTTTCCAATGATCGACATATCGGTCGGACCGTATGTGCTCACCGGCGGGGAACTGCCGGCTATGATCATGATCGATACCATCACTCGGCGCATCCCGGGAGTCCTCGGCGACAAATTGTCCGTAGAAGAGGAGCGCGTGGCCAGTCCCGATGTCTACACTCGTCCCGAAGTCATCGAATATAAGGGCAAGAAGCATCGAGTACCCAAGATCCTTCTGAGTGGTCATCATGCCAAGATGGATGAATGGAAAAAGGCGAAGAAAATAAAAAATAAAAACAGTTAAGACAGGATTTTCCGTATTGTTATCCACAGTCGTCAATCTCTTGACTTTCTGTATCGATGTGATAGGGTAGACACAACTTCGCAGATTGTGTTCTGCAGTGTCAGACGGAAGCTCAGTTGAGCCAAGTCTGGCCAAAGCGGAGGATTAGAAAGGCTCATCATTAATCCTGCTTCGTGATCATCACTCGTTAACCGCGAGCGAATTCAATAACCGTTTTTCACGAAACGGTCGTTTTGCGTGGTATTAAGTCAGCCTCCAAATTCAAAGCACGAATTTCCAAATAAACTACAAAATTTAAATTTTAAGGATTGAAACTTGGAGTTTATTTGGAAATTGTAATTTTGAATTTGTAATTTATAAAATCATGACCACAACCATCCGTCCGAAGAAATTCTTTTCCCGCTATCAGGCACCGCTCGCTGAGATGCCACATCTCGTCGAGGCCCAGCTCCTCTCATACACCCAGCTCATCGAGCAGGGCATCGTCAACTTGCTCAAGGAGTTCTCTCCGATCAAGGATCATTCCGAGAAGAAGTTCGAGCTCTCCATAAGCTCTCCTGAGCTCCAGCGCCCCAAGTGGGATGAGCACTATGCCAAGGACAACAAGCTCAACTACGAGGGTCAGATCAAGGTCATGGTCACCCTCAAGAACAAGTCTCTCAATGTGGTCAAGGAACAGGAGATGTTCCTGGCGGACATCCCGCTCATGACTGATCATGGGACATTCATCATCAATGGCGTCGAGCGCATCATCACTCCACAGCTCGCGCGTTCCTTCGGCATCTTCTTTACCGTCAACGAAGTCAAAGGCAAGAGCTATTTCGGCGCCAAGATCATTCCTGCCCGCGGCGTCTGGATGGAGATCGAGACTGATACCGATGGCACGATCTATTGCCGTATCGACCGCAAGCGCAAATTCCCGGTGACATCACTTCTGCGTATCCTCGGAGCTGATACCAACGAAGCCATCAAGGCGGCATTCAAAGGCAATCCTGAGGCCATCAAGGTCATCGAGGCGACTCTCGCCAAGGACCATGCCAAGACCGTAGATGAAGCATACATGGAGATACACAAGCGTCTCCGCGATGGAGACCTTGCCACGGCCGAGAACGCGCGCACCTTCGTTCAGCCGCTCCTCAAGGAAGAGCGTTATGACATATCGAGGGTCGGCCGCTTCCGCTTCAACAAGCGCTTTGAGAAGTCCATGGACGCAGATGAGCTCGAACGCCGCGTCGTCAGCCTCGATGATATCGCCACTACCATTGCACATATCGTCACACTGACTACCACGCCGGATACTCAGCCGGACGACATCGATCACCTCGGTTCTCGCCGCGTCAGATATGTAGGCGAGCTCCTCGAACAGCGCATCCGTCTCGGTCTCACCCAGATGAAGCGCAATATCCAGGACAAGATGTCTACAGTCGATCCTGATATCACGTTGCCTGTCTCTTTCATATATCCTCGTCCGCTCCAGGCCCGCATCAAGGAGTTCTTCACGACCAACCAGCTCTCCAAGTTCATGGGCCAAGAGAACACGCTCGCTGAGATCGAAGATCTCCGTACGCTCACTGCGCTCGGTCCCGGCGGCCTTTCCCGTGAGCGCGCCGGCTTCGAAGTCCGTGACGTTCACCCGTCACACTACGGACGTCTCTGTCCGATACATACGCCAGAAGGCCCGAACATCGGTCTCGTCTTGCGTCTGACCATGTATGCCCGGATCAATGATTTTGGCATGATCGAGACTCCGTATGCCAAGGTCAAGAACGGCCAGATCACCAAGGAGATCGTCTATCTCAATGCGCTCGAGGAGGAGAACTACCGTATCGCTCACGCAGCTACGCCGTTCGATGACAAGGGAAACATCACCATCGACGAGGTAGAAGTCCGCATCAACGGACGTCCTGAGATGGCGAACAAAAAAGACATCGATTTCATCGATGTGGCTAGCAATCAGGCATTCTCTATCGCCACGTCGCTCATCCCGTTCGTCAATCATGACGACGCCAACCGCGCGCTCATGGGATCGAACATGCAGAAGCAGGCCACCCCATGTCTCGTTCCTGAGGCTCCGGTTGTGGCAACCGGTATCGAGAGGAAGGCAGTGCTAGACACCGGACGTGTCATCATCGCGCCTGAAGATGGCGAGATCTCCCATGTCGATGCCAAGAAGATAACGTTCGTCGGCAAGAAGAGCGGCAAGAAGCGAGAGTATGATCTTGTGCTCTTCCAGCGCACCAACGGATTCACCGCGTTCCACCAGCGTCCGATCGTCTCAGTTGGCGACAAAGTCAAGAAGGGCGATGTGCTCGCTGATACTTCGACTTCAGACAAGGGCGAGCTCGCGCTCGGCCACAATGCCCTCGTCGCTTTCATGTCATGGTCAGGCAACAACTATGAAGACGCTATCATCCTCTCGGAGCGCGTCGTCAAGAACAGCAAATGGAGCTCCATCCATATCGAGGAATTCGTGGTCAATGTCCGTGATACCAAGCTCGGTCCTGAAGTGACCACTTGCGACATCCCCAATGTCTCTGAGGCAAAGCTCAAGAATCTGACGGAGGAAGGCATCGTCCGCATCGGCGCCGAGGTCCGTCCGGGTGATATCCTCGTCGGCAAGATTTCACCGAAGGGAGAAACTCAACTCACTCCCGAGGAACGCCTGCTCCGCTCGATCTTCGGTGAGAAAGCTCGCGACGTCAAGGATACTTCCAAGCGCATGGAGAACGGCAAGCGCGGCCGCGTCATCTCGGTCAAGGTCTTCTCGCGTGAACGCGGGGACAAGCTCGAATCGGGCATCATCAAGAGGATCTACATCGAGGTTGCTCAGGTCCGTAACATCTCCGTCGGAGACAAGATGGCTGGCCGTCACGGCAACAAGGGCGTCATCTCCCGCATCCTCCCTGAGGAGGATATGCCGTATATGGCAGATGGTACGCCAGTCGATGTCATCCTGACCCCGCTCGGCGTCCCGTCTCGTATGAACCTCGGACAGATCCTCGAGCTTCACCTCGGCTTGGCTGCCAGCACGCTCGGCTATCAGGCCATCGTCCCGCCGTTCATGGGAGCTACTGATGCGGAGATCAAGGAGGAGCTCAAGAAGGCCGGCTATGACACTTCAGGCAAGATGCAGCTCCGCGACGGTCGCACCGGCGAGCATTTCAGCCAGCCGGTCGCCGTCGGCTACATGTATATCCTCAAACTGCACCACATGGTGGAGGACAAGATCCACATGCGTTCGATCGGTCCATACTCGCTCATCACCCAGCAGCCGCTCGGCGGCAAGGCGCAAGGCGGAGGTCAGCGCTTCGGAGAGATGGAGGTCTGGGCACTGCTCGGTCATGGCGCGGCTCACACGCTCCGCGAGATCCTCACGGTCAAGTCGGACGATATCGTCGGCCGCTCGCAGACCTTCGACTCTATCGTCAAAGGCGAGCGTCCTCGCAGCCCGAACCTGCCGGCTTCGTTCAACGTGCTCTTGAAGACGTTGCGCGGTTTGGCTCTCAATGTGGAATTATTGGATAAGCCGAGGGGAGAGGAGGAATAATTCCCTAAATAATTTCTATGAATAAAAAAATTATTTGGGGGATTGTTGCTGTGCTGATAGTTGCAGGAATGACGGTTGCCTATGTCCGCCAAGGGACTCCTGAATTTGGTCGTGAACGAAAGATTGGGCAGTATGAGCAATATGCCAAGGGTGTGTCATTGGAAGGTGATTATTCAGTTAAAGAGGACGTGTCAGCCCTTATGGTAAAAAAACTGGAATGGGGAATTTTGTTTCCGCTTCCAGTTGGTTGGAACGTAACCAATGAAGTGGATAGTCAGATCGTTCTTACAGAATACTCTTCCGGTGATCGCATAACATTGGATTATACGGAAAGCCAGAGCTATACCGATATTGATGCAAAGCGCGGTCAGGTTACCTATACCTTCAATGATGTGTCTGGTAAATGGGTCGCTGTGGAAAATACCTATACTGACGGCGGGATGGTTTCCAATGAAGCCAAGCCAATCCTTATGATTAAGAATGTCATTCCTGTTTTTGCTGGCAGTTCGCGTTGGAAGACATATATCGTCCCTCTGTCGCATACTCAATTCTTGAAAGTCAATATTACAGGTTCTGGTCAGACTGCTCCGCTCGATGAATTTATCAAAACCATTATCATTTCCGGCTAATTTTTCAATTTTAATTTAACCACTATGTCCACCATCACCAAAAAGCCCCTCGACCCGACCCACTTCGACATCGTCAAGCTGTCGCTCGCATCGCCCGACAAGATCCTCGAATGGTCGTTCGGCGAGATCACCAAGCCGGAGACCATCAACTACCGCACCCAGCGCAGTGAGAAGAGCGGTCTCTTCGATGAGCGCATCTTCGGACCGGATCGCGACTATGAGTGCTACTGCGGCAAATATCGCGGCATCCGCTACAAGGGCATCGTCTGCGAGAAGTGCGGCGTCGAGATCACCCGCTCCATCGTCCGCCGCGAGCGCATGGGCCACATCGAGCTCGCTTCACCCGTCTCTCATATCTGGTTCCTCCGCTCGGTCCCTTCCAGGATCGGCCTCATCCTCGGCTTGACCACCGCCGATCTCGAGAAGGTCGTCTATTTCGCTGGATATATGGTCACCAAGGTCAATGATTCTGAGAAGACATCCTTCCTCAAGGATCTCGATGGTGAGTACAAGAGCAAGCTCAAATCTGCGCAGGATGACAAGACCAAGGAGGCCCTCAAGGATCTTGTCGTCGCGGCTCGACGCGAGATCGAGAGCCTCGTCCCTGGTATGGTCATGGATGAAGCCACCTATCACAAGTATGCCGTCAAATATGGCGCCATATTCGAGGCAGGCATCGGTGCCGAAGTCATCTATGATATCCTCAAGCAGATCGATCTAGAGAAGCTCAAGGGCGAGCTCGAGAAATCTCTGGAAGATGCCGGATCCGCCGAGCGTGAGAAGCTTTCCAAGCGCCTCGCGCTGGTCAAGCAGATGATCAAGGCCAAGCTCCGTCCGGAGTGGATGTTCCTGATCCGTATCCCCGTCATCCCGCCAGGCATCCGTCCGATGGTCGCGCTCGAAGGTGGACGCTTCGCCACATCAGATGTCAATGATCTCTACCGTCGCGTCATCAACCGCAACAATCGTCTCCTCAAGCTCAAGGAGATCCATGCGCCGGAGGTCATCCTCCGTAACGAAAAGCGCATCCTCCAGGAAGCTGTCGATGCGCTCATCGACAACTCGATTCGCCACAGCTCGTCGGCCGGTGCCGCCGCAGCCGCCGCTCAGAAGCGCGCTCTCAAGTCGCTCTCTGATGGCCTCAAATCCAAGCGCGGTCTCTTCCGTCAGAACCTGCTCGGCAAGCGCGTGGACTACAGCGGTCGTTCCGTCATCGTCGTCGGCCCGGAGCTCCATCTCGATCAGTGCGGCTTGCCCAAACATATGGCTCTCGAACTCTTCCGCCCGTTCGTCATCTCGGGCCTCCTCAAGCGCGAGCTCGCATACAACATCCGCGGCGCCAACCGCCTCATCGATGATGGTGCCAAGGAAGTCTGGGAGATCCTCGAAGAGGTCATCAAAGGCAAGTATGTGCTCCTCAACCGCGCGCCGACCTTGCACCGCCTCGGTATCCAGGCCTTCCGTCCGATCCTCATCGAAGGCAATGCGATCCAAGTGCATCCGCTCGTCTGTACGGCTTTCAATGCCGACTTCGACGGAGACCAGATGGCCGTCCACGTCCCACTCTCTGAGGAGGCTCAGTTCGAGGCGCGCGAGATCATGGCGTCAGACAAGAACATTCTCAAGCCGGGCAACAATGACCCGACCGTAGCAGCCAAGATGCTTGATATCATCCTCGGTTGTTTCTGGGTCACCAAGAAGGTTCCCGCTCCATCCAAGGATTCAGAGGACAAGCGCGAAGGAACGAACATGAAATACTTCGAATCGCCGGAGGCCGCTCTGCTCGCATATGATTTCAAGACTATAGATCTGCGTGAACCAGTCAACGTACTCGCTCCACATACCGACAAGTATGCCGCCTTCGGAGGGAAGGCATTTGAGACGACTGTCGGACGCATCCTCTTCAATGGCGTGCTCCCTGAGACATATCCGTTCATAAACGAAGATGTCGGTCGTAAGCGCATCGGATCTATCATCGACGACATGATCTCCTTGCATGGCGCTGAGAAGGTCGCCCCTATCCTCGATCGTATCAAGAAGTTCGGCTTCGGTTATGCCACCTATTCTGGCACGACCTGGGGTATCGATGATGTCGTCATCCCATCTGCCAAGGAGGAGATCATCTCCGCGGCCAAGCGCAAAGCCGATGTCATCACCGAGCAGTTCCAGGAGGGCATGCTCACTGAGTCTGAGCGCATCAGGAAGCACATCGAGATCTGGCAGCACGCCAAGAGCGATGTTGAGAAGGCCATCCCGGCATCTCTCGACAAGAATGGCTCTGTATACGACATGATCACATCTGGAGCTCGCGGTTCGCTCTCACAGATCACTCAGATGGCCGGCATGAAGGGTCTCATCTCATCGGTGTCCGGAGAGACCATCGAGTTTCCGATCCTCTCCTGTGCCAAAGAGGGTCTGACCCCTATCGAATATTTCATCACGACGCACGGATCACGCAAAGGTCTCACTGATACCGCGCTCAATACTGCCAAGGCGGGCTACCTGACTCGCAAGCTCTTCGTCGTCGCGCAGGACGTCGTAGTCTCTGAGGAGGATTGTGGAACCAAGGATTCGATCGTCATCAAATCCCAGACGTCTTCTGGCATGGCTATCCCGCTGTCCAAGAACATCCGCGGCCGCGTATTGGCCGAGGCTGTCGAGGGACATGGAGGCAAGACGCTCTTCGCCAAGGGACACTTGCTGAGCAAGTCTGATGCTCTCAAGATAGAGGAGGAAGGTATCCTCGAGGTCAAAGTCCGCTCGCCGCTCTCATGCAAGACTGTCCGTGGCGTCTGTCGCCAGTGCTATGGTCTCGATCTGGGCAAGAATAGGCTCGTAGATCTAGGTGAAGCCGTCGGCACGATCGCGGCGCAGGCTATCGGAGAGCCCGGAACACAGCTCACGATGCGTACCTTCCACCAGGGAGGAGCGGCATCGCAAGGAGGCGATATCACCGCCGGTCTTCCGCGCGTCGAGGAGATCTTCGAAAAGCGCCGCCCCAAGAATCCTGCCGTGGTCGCTTCGGTCGACGGTACGATCATGGAGACAGTCGAACTCGGCAAAGAAAAGGTCATCCGCGTCCTCCCGGATATCGATGGTGCCGGTAGCAAGAAGAAAGCCGCTCAGGTCGAGTATGTATTCCCATATCGCCGTACATTCCTCGTCAAAGCAGGGGACAAGGTCAAGAAGGGCGACCTTCTGACCGACGGCTCGGCAGATATCGATGACATCTTCGAGTATGGTGGCGAAGAGCGCGCCAAGGATTATGTCATCGCCGAGGTCGGCAAGATCTATGAGCTTCAGGGCGAGACGGTCTCGCGCAAGCATATCGAGCTCATCGTCAAGCAGATGTTCAGCCGCCGTCGCATCAAGGACGCGGGCGATACTGAGCTCACCGAGGGTATGGTCGTGGATGAGGCCTATCTGCTCGAGGAGAATACTATGGCCAAGACTGATGGTGGCTCTCCCGCCAAGGCGGACAAGATGGTCATGGGCATCACCGAGACCTCGCTCTCCAGGAAGAGCTTCCTATCGGCGGCTTCCTTCCAGCACACCACGCGCGTGCTCATCGGCAATGCCGTCCGTGGCGCCGAGGACAACCTCACCGGCCTCATGGAGAACGTCATCATCGGACGTCTGGTGCCTACGGGTACCGGCTTCGAGGGTTCTCCCAAGAAGGAGATGGTGGATGCGCTCAAGCCCAAGGAGACATATATAGAAGAGTAAGCGCGGGTATATTTGATTAGAAAACCGCCCTACACCAGGGCGGTTTTTCGTGTGATCGGGTAAATAACGGTGGTGGTGTGTATTCATCTCAAGCGTCATCGGGATGTTCACTGCATATGAGAAATCCGATCCGCTGGCCATGGTGTATGCACTTCGGTCCACTGTCATGTGTGGGATCCTCATATACGCCCTGTACAGAATCGAAAGATATCATCCGATGCCCGCCTAGAACGCTTTAGAAATTGATGCTCAAATTTCTAGCCTCCTTTCAAGGGGGCTTTCGTTTTGTAACATAAGACGGAGTCTGCTATCTTCTCTATATGTCCAGAAAGTCCCCGGGGAAATACTCGATCATCCACAAACGTCTCGGCGAGACGCCACTGCAAGCCCTGGAGCGCTTTCGCGTGGAGCAGGGAATAGGGAAGGATGTCCCGATGACATATGCCGGCAGGCTCGACCCGCTGGCCGAAGGTGAACTGCTCATCCTCATCGGCGATGAGTGCAAGCACAAAGAGAGCTATCTCGGTCTCGACAAGGAATACGAGATCGAGGTCCTATTTGGCATCGAAACGGATACATACGATATTCTAGGTACACGCAGGGTAGACCTGCGTACGCAGGTCTACCCTGCGTGTACCGCGGAATACGTAGGAAAATTCACCCAAGAATATCCACCGTATTCGTCCAAGACTGTCGGTGGCAGGTATCTACATGAGTTGGCTCGAGCAGGGGAATTGCCCGATGAGATGCCTACCAAGGAGGTGGAGATCTATTCCATAGAGTCCTTAGGAACATATTCTATCGAGCTCAAAGAACTAAAACGTCGTGTATCCACAGCCGTCTCTTCGGTTACGGGTGATTTTCGACAAAAAGAGATCCTGGATGCCTGGGATGACTATTTCAATGCCCAACATGCAAGAAATGGCGATGGTTCGGTGTTTTCAGTATTGAAATTGCGAGTCGTCTGTTCGAGCGGGACCTACATGAGGTCATTGGCTCATAGGATAGGTCGAGATGTCGGTATGGGAGCTATAGCCCTATCCATCAAGCGTACCCGCATATTTTTGGATAAGGCAGGGGCGATGTGATACCATAGTGCCATGCGACACGTCGTGATCAAAGAGGGTCCACTGGTATTCTTGCGCAGTGTCTTGGCTATGGAAGCGATCGCGGCGATCATATTCTTCGCTCTCTCATTTGCTGGCAACTATGGCGCGCTTTACGAGCACTGGGGCTTGGCTGACTACGTGAGGTTCGACGTTTTCGAAGTCCTCATATTTTCGTTGTTCCAAGTGATCTATATTTTCCTGCTTTTCCTCGACTGGTATGTGACCCGTTTCGAGATCAATGAGCGCGAGATCGTGCGCAGGTCGGGACTCCTCTTCAGACGCAACAAGTCCGTCAGCCTAGCCGCGGTAGCTGCCGTCGAGACATATCAGTCTCCGCTCAATCGTCTGATGCGCAATCATGCCACTATCATCCTCGAGCATGCCAACGGCCGTATCACCAAAATCAGGAATGTGCCTAATTTCGAGGAATACACATTCATCATCAAGGGCCTCGTTCAGGAATCCTCCGGACGTGTGCTCGCGAGCGATCCGCGCGTGCTCCTCGAGAAGGGGGAGGGCCAATATGTCGAATTCAAAGAGACGCTCCGCTATGACGCCAAGAAAGGCGAGACCAGCCGCGAGCTCGAGCGTATGTCGCTCAAGGCCATCGTAGCATTCCTCAATTCAGAAGGCGGCACGCTCCTCATCGGCGTCAATGACGAGGGCAAGGCGACAGGGCTCGACGGCGACTACAAGACGCTGACCAAGAAGAATCGCGATGGCTTCGAGAATCATCTGACCACTCTAGTCAAGACACAGATAGGTCTGCCATTTGCCAAATATGTAAAAGCCCGCTTCGAATCGATCGACGGTCGCGATGTGTGTATTATTTCTGTCAGAGAGTCCCACAAGCCTGCCTATCTCAAGAATGGCGATAAGGAGCACAAAGAGGACTTCTTTGTGCGGGTGGGCAACTCCAGCCAGCCATACTCGATGAGCGAGGCTGAGGAGTATATCAAGGTCAAGTGGAAGTGACTAGTGGTCGACGCAAAAACACCGCCCCTAGGGGAGGTGTGATCAAATTTTACTTGAGACTCAGCATGTGATCATCACATGCCCCTTCTTGCTTTCGATCTATCCAGCTCCGTCAGGTACTTCTTGCGCAAGCGCACGCTTTCCGGAGTGATCTCGAGGTACTCATCTTCGCGCATCAGCTCAAGGCCGCGCTCGATGGAGAGCTCGAATGGTGGGACTAGCATGATGGCGTCATCCGATCCGGAGGCGCGCATATTGGTGAGCTGTTTGCCTTTGCAGGGATTGACTGACATGTCGTCGCCCTTGGCGACATCGCCGATGACCATACCCTCGTATATCTCAGTAGCGGGGCCGATGAAGAGACGTCCGCGCTCCTGGAGATTCCAGAGCGCGAATCCGAGCGTTTTGCCGGAGATCATAGAGGTCATCGATCCAGTCTCTCGCTTCTCGATCTCGCCGGCATAGGGCTTGAATCCGATCACACGAGATGACATGATGCCGAGCCCCTTGGTGTCGATGGTGAAGATGTTCTTGTAACCGAGGAGGCCACGAGTCGGGATCTCGAAGACCATGCGGACCTGACTCTCGTGAGGGATCATATTGACCATCACGCCCTTGCGCTTGCCGAGCTTCTCGATGATGGCACCGGAATACTCCTCGGGACAGTCGATGATCAGTTCTTCGAAGGGCTCCAATTTTTCGGTACTGCCGTCTGAGGTCTTCTCTTCTTTGAATATGACTTTTGGCTGTGAGACTTGTAGCTCGTATCCTTCGCGACGCATGTTCTCTATGAGAATGGCGATGTGGAGCTCGCCGCGACCGTACACGGTGAAGTATTCATTGGAAGAAAAATCAACCTTGAGACCCACGTTAGTCTCGAGCTCTTTTTCCAGGCGCTCACGGATCTGGCGTCCGGTGACGAATTGGCCTTCACGGCCGGCAAAAGGAGAATTGTTGACGAGGAATTGGAGGCTGATCGTGGGCTCGTCGACCTTGATCGCGGGCAGGGCGGCAGTCGTCTCGGCGTCGACGATGGTCTGGCCGATATATATCTCCGGGATGCCGGCGACGGTGACGATATCACCCGATTCTGCCTGGGGGATCTCCACGCGCTTCTTGCCCTCGAAAGTGAAGAGCTTGGTCACTTTGCCGGCGAATGAGGCGCCGTTGATATCCTTGACCCAGACATTCTGACCATCTTTGATCGTGCCGTCATATACGCGGCAGATAGCGAGGCGTCCGAGGAAGTTGTCATAGCCGAGATTGAAAACTTGCGCCGTCAGCGGGGCTTCCGCGCTCTTGTTGGCTGGAGCGACATGCTCGAGGATCATATCGAGGAGTGGCGCGAGGTCGACGCGCTCGTCGTCGAGCTTCTTCATCGCCACACCCTGTCGTCCGATAGCGTAGATGGTAGGGAAGTCGAGCTGTTCGTTGCTGGCCCCGAGCTCGATGAAAAGTTCGAGCACTTGATCATGCGCGCGCACGGCGTCGGCGGCGGGCTTATCGATCTTATTGAGCACGAGTATCGGTTTGAGGCCGAGCTCGAGGGATTTCTTGAGCACGAAACGAGTCTGAGGCATCGGGCCTTCTTGCGCGTCGACGACGAGGAGCACGGTATCTATGGAGCGGAGCACGCGCTCCACTTCTGATCCGAAATCGGCGTGACCGGGAGTATCGACGATATTGATCTTGGTGCCCTTATATGACACCGAAGTATTCTTGGCATATATGGTGATGCCACGCTCTTGTTCGAGCGCGTTGGAGTCCATCGAACCCTCGTCGGCGTGGCCGCACTGGGTCATGATGGCGTCGGTCAGCGTGGTCTTGCCGTGGTCGACGTGGGCGATAATGGCGATATTTCGGATATCCATGGGAGGTGGCGGGAGATAGGGTTATGTGCTGGGAAACAAAAACCCGCGGGCACAAGCCTGCGGATCGATGGCTTCTTGCCCATATAGTATGCACTATATGGGTTATTTTGTCAAAAGAAAATCCCGCCACGTTGAGGTAGCGGGAGATGTGTGTGACTAAGTCAGGATTCAAGCGCCGGCGGGTGCTATCGACATCGAGACCTGCTGTGTCGACATGGCCTGGCGAGAAGCAGGAACAGATGGGCCGAACATATCCTCCGGCCTGAACGGGAGCTTGAGGAAGTCGATGATCATCTGAGCGGTCTGGTGTTTGGAGAGATTGGTATTATCCACACAGAGCAACGTACCCCCCTGTTCACTGATGCCATGTTCCTCGAATAAATCCATCATGGGGAGCGTTTCCTCTTCATACACCCTCCGTCGATTTGCCTTGATCGAGGGATCATCATCCTCGAACCGTCCGGGTCGAGTACGTGTTTCGCAGATCTCAGGTGGCGTAGTGAAATGAACAACGTTCACGGTATAACCGCTCTGTCTCACCCAAGGGATGATTCCGAACTGATCTTTCCGTCGAGGGATGCCGTTGAGATGAATACGCAAATGTTTCGGATTGGTCTGGATCTGTCGAAAGATCCATCTTTTTGCCACCCATAGGGTCACCTCATCAGAGACGAGTTCTCCTCGGCGGATAGGATCATACCTCGGATCGGTGGGGTTTCGAGCGGCCAAATCCTTGAGTTGAGGCCCTGTCTCAAATACGAGCTCTCCGAGACGCTCCTTCATTGGGGTGGTTTGAGTATCTTTCCCACAAAGCGGGAATCCGACATATACGACAGCGACTTTTCTTTTGTGCACGCGCAAGCCTTTCGTTTGTATTTGTTGGTGTATAACAGATCACTTTTATAGGTATCCTTGAATCCATTTTCCAAGGAACAGCTAGTTGCAAATATTACCACAAATCCTGATTTTGGCAATGAAATCTGGCAATGTGCACACACATTTGGCGGTTTTCTCCTAGAATAGAGAAATGATCATATGTATGACTAAGAGCCAGTGGGGCATCGGATACGTCGTAGCAGAATGAAAAACCCCGTCGCATAGGCTGCGACGGGGTGGGGGACATGGAATCAGACAGAGATGACGGGACGAGGTTGAGCGGTCATCTCCTCCAGCTTTAGTGCCGCCACGAAGGGGATGTCCTGACCGCGGTATTTCCGCTTCATGCGCAGTTTGATCGGGTACGGTACGCGCGAATGCGCCAAGATCGTCCCGATGATGTCGTGGTGTGATCGGGACTGATTGACAGAGTGCACGACCCCTCCGCATTCTTTGAACTTGCGGGCGGCGGTCGTCATCCTGTTCTGATAGGGATCCGGCGAGAAGCTATCGATCCCATTGCCGATGAAGAACAGCTGGCTGCTGGATTTCCAGGAGAAGAGCCGCTCTGCCTGTTCGGGCGTGTGTGGAGTGCCAAAGATGAATGCGGTGCGCACAGGGTGTGCCAGGATCATGGTCTCCAGTGTGTGACTTGCCATGTCGACGATGTTCCATCCGGAGACGGATTGCCGCATGTCTTTCTTCGACTGTGCTAGTGTGGCGATCGTCTGGAGCGGTCCGGCAGGGCATACCTGCAGACGTTTTGCCAACGATTCGACATCGAACACGCAGATTTCTGAACTATGTTCGGCGCATGCTCGCAGAGTCATACCCAACACTCGTTCGAGATCCTTGTTCAGGGCGACGATGAATATTACGTGAGGAGGCATTTTTGCCATTGGAAACTTCCTTTCTGTTTTCTATGAATGTTGTCGATCGATTATCCTCTAGTCTCTGTAAAGAGTCCATTTCTAAAGGAACAGCGACTGATGATAGTAACACGATATATGTATTTATGCAAGGAGGGCGGGGCTGGAGGTGCCACCTCCTAAACTTTATCAAAATTTTAGGAAAACTTTATCAGGATTTTATCTCACTCGTGTATCATATGCGCCATGCTTACGATATATTCTGCAGAACCTACCACAGCCGTCGAAGCTCTCGACCAGATCATGAGATATGCCGTCGTTTCGCGTGCCTCTGATATGCATTGCGATCCAGGACAGAGAGATATACATATCCGCGCGAGGATAGATGGCTATATCGTCACTGCGGGCACGGTACCCGCACGATTCCATCCAGAGCTCATCTCACGCGCCAAGATACTCGCCGGCGCGCGTACAGACATCCACAGTGTCCCACAGGACGGTCGATGGATGGAGACCATAGATGATAGACGATATCATGTGCGAGCGTCATTCATGCCTACATATCATGGGGAGAATATAGTCCTCCGCCTGCTTCCCGCAGAGGCACAGGAGGACATATCGCTCTCTGCGCTCGGCTTCTCTCCTGATCACGTAGGCGCCATAGAGAGCGCTCTCCGTCGACCCTCAGGGCTCATCGTAGTGACTGGGCCGACTGGTTCGGGCAAGACGACGACGCTCCATGCCTGCCTTTCCATCAAGTCTCGCGAACCGATCTCGGTCATCACGCTCGAGGATCCAGTCGAATACGAAGTCCCCGGGGTCCGTCAGATCCATATACGCCACACGCACGGGGTCACCTTTGCATCCGGTCTACGAGCCGCCCTGCGACAGGACCCCGATGTGATCATGGTCGGTGAGATCAGAGATGCTGAGACCGCTCACGTCGCCATTCACACCGCGCTGACAGGACATCTCGTCCTGTCGACGATCCATACCACATCTGCCTTTGAGACGATATCTCGCCTATCTGATATGGGTATCGATCGATATCTGCTCGCTTCGACGCTCAAGCTGATCATCGCTCAGCGTCTCGTCCGTCTGATGTGCCAGGGATGCTTCTCGATAGGCTGTGAAGATTGTGATGATGTCGGATATAGAGGTCGGACTGTCATAGCCGAAGTCTGCGAGGTCGACGCGGACATGAGGAACATGATCATGAGGCACGAGGGGATCGACGCATGTATATCACTTGCGCGATCTAGGGGATTCAGACCTATGCGCGAAGACGCCCTAGAAAAAGAAGAGTGGGGCATCACCACGAGAGAGGAGACCATGAGAGCGCTCTATGAGTAGATCCATATTCACAGTTCGCTGGAAGCGAAGGGAGGTGATGTCTCTACTCGAACAGCTCGAGCTCTTCCTGTCTGCGGGGCTGGCTATAGATCGCGCCTTGTCTGCGGTGCAGGATGTCATGTCTCCGCGTCGTTCGTCAGATATCGGACGTATATGCGGCATGGTCAGGGAGGGGAGAGGCCTGTCGGAGTCTATGTCTGCATATGTACAGCTCCCTGATCAGTTGTGGGATCTCATACGCCATGGCGAGGCCTCTGGCACCATCGCTGAGGCCATGTCTCTGGCGAGGTCTATCCTGGAGAAGGCAGACGTTATCCGGTCCAAGTGCGTATCGGCCAGCATATATCCTATCGTGATAGCCGTGCTGTCATCTATACTCGTCATCGGATTGATGCGCGGAGTCATGCCGCAGATAGCGCCACTGCTCGCAGGTCTCGACGCTGATCTACCCATCCTCACGCGGATCGTCATGCGTTGTTCCGACCTGATGACGTCGTACGGCATATATGCGTTGTGCGTCGGGATATGCATGTCTATCGCCGCACGGTCCGCATATCGGCACAGCGTCACCATACGATGGTATGTCCACAGCATATTGATGGCTACGCCTGTGATCGGCATGATCTCTGTCATGCACGCATGGTCACTCTTCTTCAGGTCGAGCGGTTCTATGATCCAGGCTGGCCTTCCTGCATCGTCTGCTTATGCCACGATGTCATCATGTATGACGCTGTTGCCACTCCGCGACCGCACATCGACGAGCAGTTCGCTCATCGGATCTGGGTCCACGTGGGCATCTATCATGAGGGATATGTCACTGCGCGTGCCTCGCTCAGCGGTCGCTCTCATATCTGCAGGAGAAGCATCTGGTCAGCTCGGCCTATCGCTCATACGTGCCGCTGATGCCGCGGATCGCGATATAGAGAGGATGATCGCCTCCACTGTGTCACTGATCGAGCCTGCCCTCATGGCGATCATGGGGACAGCCGTCGGTGCGATAGCTTTATCCATAATGATGCCCATATATGAGATGTCGAGAATATTGCAAGGATGACCGCATACGATGCCGAGCGACCGTAGATGAGGATGGCATGATCCTGGTGGATGCTTTGATCGCCTGCTCGCTCGGCGCTCTCTGTGCCTGGATGCTCACTCAGGCACACGTGGATGCCCGTAGATCGTTCGCGCGCGCATACGAGCGCGATGATCTGATCGATGTATATCTAGAACACGCGCACCAGTTCGAGGATATGCGCCTCTATGAGCGACGTTCTGTGGATGTGGGACATGATGGAGGAGCAGGCACGTTCGTTGCGTCGGCAGAAGCCAAGCCGTATAGCGACGAGCTGATACAGACAGACGTGACTATCACCGGCCCATCTTCGAGCATCGTGTTCTCATCGGTCGATCGTGATCCGTCGATCCGTCATGACATACTCAGCCGTCCGTTCTGTTCTCCTCGGATGGCCGATGGTCCACTCGGTCTATCCTGGGGGCATGACGACAGTGCTCCCACTATCGTGCCACTGCGCATGCCAGTGGATCCAGCGCTTCCGCTCACTGATATACAGGTCCGCAATGACATCGCGTATATATCCGCTGATTCGACGCGTTCATCTGACCCTGATTTGATCGTAGTGGACATCGGCGACAGGGATGATCCGGCACTCCTGTCATCTATAGACACAGGTCCAGGCATCTCGGCGATCTCGCTCGCCGGCGATCGTATATATGCGGCCGCTGCGAGCACCGCTGCACAGATGCACATCATCCACATGGAAGATCTCTACTCTCCAGTGCTCGAGAGCAAGTATCGTTTACCGTTGCCGTACGCGACCTCCTCGTCACCTATAGGAGAATCCATCGCCTATGCGCGTGGTGCCGTATACCTAGGTACGAGCAAGTGGGACGGCGATGAATTGGTACAGATAGATGTCGCGGATCCATCCGATCCGACAGTCATCGCTGGTATAGATATCGGTAGTATGGTCGGAGAGATCGTGGTCGATGATGCCGCAGTCTATGCGGCCACAGCATCTCAGGATCAGCTCATCGGTATCGACACCGACTCGATATCGGATCTTGGAGATGCGTGGTCGTTTGCTCCATCGGGCTGGCAGCGTCAAGAGGGTAGAGCGATCCGATCTTTCGAGGATTCGCTCGTGTTCGGCAGGACATCAGGAGGATTCAATATTTCCAGGGATCACGAGCTCTTTTCATGGACATTATCCACCACTTCTGAGGATGCCACCCCTAGCGGAGATCCTATATCCGTCGATGTGGCAGGCGGCATATATGGCATCATCGTCGATCAGTCCCATGTATTTGCGGCGAGCGGGGCTCTCGATAGGGAGTTTCAGGTATATGACCGGCGATTGTCATCTACGTCGATGATGTCATATCCATTGCCAGTCGCTCCACAGACCATCGCGTGCGATAGATCTATCCTGTATGTGCTCGCGCGTACAGCCCCATACATATATGAGATTACATTCAATCACGAGTGATCGGCTGCCGGCATGCAGAGGTGGACGCGCGCCAGTGCGCGCAGATAGGGGCATGTTTCTGATCGAGGCGATCATATATATCGCCATCATCTCTACATTCCTCGCGACGATGATCTCGTATCTTCACGAGATACATATGAGCTCTATTCGACTCAATCAAGATATATATGACACACGATCCCAACCATAGATCAGGGTTCATCATGACCATCGCCGTCGTCACGCTCTCTGTGGGCGCGTTGGCATTTGCGGCAGTCACTATGGTCACAGTGTGGTCGTATATCGATAGCGTCAATGCTCGTGAGAGGCGGGTACAACGAGACCTCAATCAGCAGTCCTGCGCCGATATCGCCCCGATCATCCATGCCAAGGATTACTTTTGGCATAGACCCACATACCTAGCTGATTTCGAGTGCACGATCGATCCCACCTGATGGATACGCGATAGTTTATCAGGATTTTATGGTTTCTTTATCGAGATTTTATGAAAAGTTTATCAGGATTTTATCTGACACTGATATCATCGGGACATTAGCATAACAGATACCACCATCTATCTATGTCACTAGAACAAAAAGACATCGAGCTCATCGAGCACCTCGTATACAAGGCCAACGACGACGTCGCTGTATCCATCGCGCGTAGCTTCGAACGACTCGAGGAGCGCATCGATGCGGTGGAGTCTCGGCTCTATAGCCGTATCGCTGAGGGAGAGGATTCATCCGAGTCAGATAGGCAGGACATCATCGAGGCTATCCGAGATCTCAAGAATGACGTCAGAGATATGTCGCGCCATGAGTTCTAGCCGGACCATCACTCTCGGAGAGAGATCACTGGCCCATCAGATCCGTCCGATATATCGAAGCCGCGGCTCTCGATCTCGTGCCGTAGAGCGTCTGCCTTTGCCCAGTCTCTCGACCTGCGAGCGTCTTCGCGAGCATCCGCGAGAGCCCTGATCTCCTCAGGAACTTCCTGCTCTTCTGATCCGATGACAGGTATGGAGCCGAGATTGAGGCCGAGCACTCGATCAAAGTCGATCAGGGTCGCTCGCTTGTCCTGATCAGCGATCTGCTTGTCTTTGAGGAGCTCCCATGCGAGAGCGATCGCTTGTGGCGTAGCCAAGTCGTCATTGATCAGAGCAGAGAATCTCTGTGTGTATTCACGATCTACGGCACCGCCATCAGGGAGATTCCCTATAGCGGACATCAGCTTGACGAGGGCGTTTTGAGAGCTTTGGAGCGCCTCGCGTGTGAAGTTGACCGGTGAACGGTAGTGCGCCGTGAGCAGCCAGTACCGATAGGCGAGAGGGGAGAGCGTCTCATCGCGGAGCGTGTCGAGCGTCACGAAGCTACCGGATGACTTGGCCATCTTGCTATCATCGACCGTGACGAATGCGCCATGCATCCAGTGGTGCGCGAGGGGCACGCCATAGGCGGCCTCTGATTGCGCGATCTCGTTGTTGTGATGGACAGGGATGTGATCGATGCCTCCTGTGTGGATATCGAACGGTTGGCCGAGGAAGGCGCGCGACATGGCAGAGCATTCGATATGCCAGCCAGGAAATCCTCGTCCCCACGGCGCATCCCAGCCGAGCGCGCTATTTGATTTCCATAGGGCAAAATCGGCAGGGTTGCGCTTTGCCGGATTTGTCGCTATGCGCGCTTCTGCCTGAGAGTCTCCTGATGATACCTGGCCGAGCTTGCCATATGTGGGCAATGATCCCGTATCGAAATATATGCCATCAGGCGTCGTATACGCCGAACCCTTTTGGAGCAGGATCTGGATGATTTCGATGTCCTCAGCGATATGGTCTGACGCTCGCGGGAGCTCATCAGGGAGCTCGATATTGAGAGCACGCAGGTCATCGACAAATGAAGCGATATAGCCAGTGGCTAGCGCGCGCATCGCCTCGATAGAGATAGGTTTGCCTTCGCGCTTGAGGGCCTTGGTCATCTTGTCTTCTCCATCATCGCCGTCGCTCACCAGGTGTCCGACATCGGTGATATTGATGACCTGCTTGACAGTATAGTCGTTGTACTCGAACATGCGGCGCAATATATCAGCGAATACATAGGCGCGCAGGTTGCCGATATGCGCCCGGTCGTAGACGGTCGGGCCGCAGTGATACATCGAGACGTGGCCCTCCTGGATGGGTTTGAACGTCTCTATCTTTCGGGAGAGCGTATTGTAGATGCTGATATCCATCGTCGATATATGGTCTTAGTCGTCTCTCGTCTAGAGAGGTATCATACCCAGCGCTTCTTCTTGAAATACCACCAAATCGCAGCACTGACGACGGCCATGAATACGAATATACCATACCAGCCGGTGGAGCTCTCGATGATGGGTACGTTTGCGGCTGGTATCGTGAAGAGCGCCGCTACAAATATGATCGGGCTGAAGATGAGCGATATCATCGTCAGACGCTTGATGATCTCGTTCTGTCGCGCGTTGAGGAGGGAGTCGTTGGTCTGTCGCAGGTCCGTGAGGAGCTCGCGCGAGTTTGCGATGAGCTCACGGATACGGTTGAACTCGTCGCGTATGTCGCGCACATAGATCGCAAAATCCTTGCCGAAGAAGGTCGTCTCTGTCGAGCGCTCCATGGATCCCCATATATCTTCGTGGATGCGGGCCGTCTGCTTGAAGTCTATGAGCTCTCGGCTCAGATCAGACAATCCTTCGACCATCTTGCGCTCGTCTCCTCCGAAGATGCGGGACTCGGCAGCGCGTAGTGAGTCGCGCATGTTCTCCAGATCCTGGCGCATACCGGCATATATCCGCTTGATCATATGGTAGAAGAGGTGGCCCGCATGCTCGATGCGCTCTTCTTTGCTGATGATCGAATTGGCCTCAAAGACTTTTGCGAAATACTCGAGCTCCTCGATAGTCTCATACCGTGAAGTGATGAGAAAATTCTTGCCTATGACAAAGTCGATCTCTCTGTCGATGATGGTGTATTCTCCGGTGTCTGTACGGCTGCGTATAGGGAGGGTGAGGACAACCAGTATATAATCTTTGTAGAAGTCTATCTTGGCGAGCGATGAAGAGTTCTTGAGCTCTTCACCGACTAGGGGGTGTAGATCATGGCGTTTTACCAGTCCTGCGATCTCATCGTCATCAGGCGATGAGGCGTCGATCCAGATCAATCCTTTGGAAGTATGGTGGGTTATCATGGCCAGATTATATCATTAGGGGGTGCCATATGCTATAATTCACGTCATGAATGCTCAAGACCGAAAGTTCATCCTATTCCTGGTGGGATTGCCGGCTGTCGTACTTTCGTTCTTCATCGGAGTATACGTAGGCGGCAATGACACGCCTATCACAAGCGATCTCATAGATACTGAGGCGGTATCAGAGGAGATGTTTTCTCCATTTTGGAAAGCCTGGACTATCCTCGACGACAAGTATGTCGAGGCGGCCAGTACTACAGCCCAGGACAAGGTCTGGGGAGCCATACAAGGCCTCGCGTCATCATATGATGATCCATACACAGTGTTCCTGCCTCCAGTCGAGGCCAAGATGTTCGAGGAGGATATATCAGGCAACTTCGAGGGCGTCGGCATGGAGCTTGGCATCAAGGATGGCCAACTCAGAGTCGTAGCCCCTATCAAGGACAGCCCAGCTGAGCGCGCGGGGGTCAAGGCGGGAGATCTGATCATCAGGATAGCCGACCAAAGCTCGCTCGATATGCCCGTAGATGAAGCGGTCAAGCTCATCCGTGGCAAAAAGGGCACGCCGATCGTGATCACCTTCTTGACGCCCGGATCAAGCCAGCCAGTCGAGCGCACGATCATCCGTGATATCATCGATATCCCCACTCTCGAGACTGAGAGCAAGCCCGGCGGCATCTTCGTGATTCGCCTCTTCAGCTTCACTGCCCAGTCGCCCAATCTCTTCAGGAATGCGTTGCGCGAGTTCATCCTATCAGGCGATGACAAGCTCATCCTAGACCTTCGCGGCAATCCAGGCGGATACCTCGACGCGGCGTGGGATATGGCATCATTCTTCTTGCCGCCCGGTGCCATCGTGGTTACTGAGGATTTCGGAGAGAATGGCAGCCCCAAAGTCTATCGTAGCAAGGGATACGATGTATTCAGAGGCGATCTAGACATGCTCGTGATCGTCGATGGTGGGTCAGCTTCTGCTTCAGAGATCCTGGCGGGTGCGCTAGCCGAAAACGGCGTCGCTGATCTCGTTGGGTCCAAGACCTTCGGCAAAGGGTCTGTCCAACAGCTCATATCGCTGACCCCCGATACGTCGCTCAAGGTCACTATCGCTCGTTGGTTGACCCCCGGAGGACACAATCTCTCTCATGATGGCCTAGAGCCAGACTATCCGGTCGAGGCCAAGGGTACCGCCGAAGGGGATGATCCAGCTATGACCAAGGCAATCGAGATATTATCAAGTAAGTAGCTGATACTAGCACACCATGAAAGTCATTCTTTTGAAAGATGTGGCTCGGGTAGGGAGGAAGCATGATATCAAGGACGTCAGTGACGGCTATGCCATCAACTCACTGATTCCACAGAAAGCGGCGATCGCTGCGACGCCTGAGGCGATCAAGAAGGTAGAAACAGAGAAATCCAAAGCAGAAGGCGAACGTCAGGTGAGAGAAGATCTCATACTCAAGAACCTTGAGACGCTCGGAGGCGCTACGCTACCTATCGCTGGTAGAGCCAATGACAATGGACATCTCTTCGCCGGACTCCATCGAGAGGAGATCGCGGCAGAGATCTCGCGTCAGATGCGCATACAGCTAGATCCTGGCTCAATTATGATTGATCATCCCATCAAGGAGACGGGAGAGCACATGATCGAGTTGAGAGGGGCAGGGAAGACCGTCACGATGAAGGTAGTCATCAGTTGATGCTCATAGGGATGCACTACCTACACAAATACAGATCGCTCCGCATCTAATGTGGAGCGATCTGCTCGTCTCGGCAGCTCAATGCCGCTACTTTATGTGGACGATATTCTTCCTCACGATGTCGTCGTTGAAGGAGGTCTTGCGCTTGGTGCCAAAATGGACGACGCCTTCCTTGAGAGCGAATAGGGTATGATCTTTGCCTACGCCGACATTGGATCCGGGTAGATAGGAGGTGCCACGCTGGCGCAGGATGATCTGGCCTATGGCTATCTTTTGGCCGTGATTGATCTTGACCCCCAGGTATTTGGGATTGGAATCGCGTCCATTTTTGGTCTGTCCGGCTGCTTTCTTATGTGCCATATTATTTGATATTTAAAGAAGAAAGGATGGGAAATATGGGCTCCGTATCTCTCCCCGGCCTTGCTTCAGATTTGTGCATTGCATGTTAACACATGATGCTGAATTAAGCAACACGACCCCTCGACTGAGCCGGATTTCCAGGGATTGATACCAAAACTCCAAAATATGGCTTAAAATAAGGCCATTTTAGGTATCAGATATGGCTCTGTTGAGCCGTATTATAGTAGGATGGGTATTGACTTCCAAGCCCATAGGTGCTATACTTGATTCATAAATGAGCCATGTATCGTCTTGATACAGAAGCTCGTTTTTTAATTGTCATATGCTTGAAATCACCACTGGTGTGGCCTTTCTTATGTCCTCGCTCTATGGAGCGAGACAGGGAGCGAGCCACATCGCTACGATAGCGGGAACCATCAAGAATGAGATCGTCGTCGAAGAACGTTCATTCACAGACACAGAGGTTATGCAGGAGTATCTCCGCCAGGAGTTCTTCGAAGCGCCGATTCTTATCGAGGTCGCTCGTTGCGAATCAGAATTCCGTCAGTTCGATAAAGACGGTAACGTGATCCGTGGCCGCGCGGTCCCTGACGATATCGGCGTGATGCAGATCAATGAATACTTCCACGGAGAAACTGCCGAGAAGATGGGTCTGGATATCCATACCGTAGAGGGTAATGTGGCATATGCCAAGTATCTCTATGACAAGTATGGGCTCAAGCCCTGGTCGGCTTCCAAGCCGTGTTGGTCCAAGTCTGCTGACCTGGCCAAGATCTAACGATAACCAAAAAGCCCCCTCGATGAGGAGGGCTTTTTGTGTGGGGGAAAATGAGGGATCAGGTCGTCTATTCACGAGTATGCCGAAAGAAATTTTTCTGTCATCTACCTATAGGGAAGAGGAGGGATATGATGGTGTGCCTAGTATGAGTTCACAGTGTTTCAAAAGAAATGCTATGTCGCACAATAGAAACTTGCAAGTCACGATGTCGCACAACTGTGGATAACTTTTTAGGAGCGTTTCTTTTCAAAAGTGAAAATAGTACAAATATACTCGTCACTATTGATAATATCCTTCTTTTCCAGTGTTAGACCATCTTGTTCCAAGAGATCTTTATAGTAATTTTCCTCCCGATCATAATCTATAACAGTGCCCATGTCGGGAATCTCGACGTAGTGCAGGTATTCCTTATATCTTTTACCATTAAGTTCGATAGTATTTTGCTCAATGAATAAGTCTTTCTTTGTGGCTAGTTTATTCCTCAAATATTCTTCGTTTGAAACTATGATAATCAGTTTTCCATTATCATTAAGCATACCGGATATTTTTTCTGCTATCGGTTTGAGATCAGATTCGATAAAATGAGGGAATACATAAATAGCTGTTACAAAATCGAACTTTGTATCGGTCTTAAAATTCTGAAAGGTATCAGTAAAAATCTTTACATTATTTTTGTTGATATCGCTTTTAAGAAAATGCTCATAGCTCTTTTTCGAAGGTTCACAGCCTTCAATGTAAACAGAGTCACCGTATTTGTCCTTGAGCATTCTTATAAAAAATCCTATACCAGATCCAATATCAAAAAGCTTAAAAGGAGGTTCCTTTTTCGAAAGAATGTTATCAATAACGAACTGATTTACGGCAACATTTAGATGCGTCTTATCCTGATTTGCCCAATTGATTTTGTCATACTGCTCAAAGAAAAAATCGCGGTTTTTCATTAATACACATAATAGCTGAAAATTAGCCAAAACGCTACTGGAATGGCCTAATAGAGCCGCTCTAGACAGACATTGACATCGGTGTTATAATGTGATAAGCTACATAGGGTAAGAACATTGAATTTTAAGGCTTTAAGCAGGTGCGCCTATGAGCACCAGTTGGATCAAATAATGAATAATCCAGTCTATCGGTTCACGATCAACTTCAAGGTTAGCTTGAGGAAATTGTTGGACAAGATGTGTGATAAGGCCGAACATTACTGTAACCAGTGGTGGTCGAGTGTGTATGGTTCGGAAATCGAAATTCCGAACAAACACCCCAACCATACTGGAAAACAGGGAAATGTCGAACTGGAAGCCGAGCTGATCGGCCACGGTGAAGGACTTTCTTCGAGTGAAGCACTGGCGCAGATGGAAGAGAGAAATCTGCGGCCGGCGACCACAAAGGAGATGGTTGCTTGTTGGACACAACAGTCTGGAGCCATCGTGAAGAAAACCGGCAAAAGACTGATCCTGGTTGCTCTCGACTCAGTTAAGACTGACGATCGTGGAGAATTTGTTGCGACCATATCGGAGCAAATATACGCAGACCGCAGGCAGTTTCGTCTGTGGATGACTGCTCTCCCAGAGTCGAAAACAAGCAAGCAGGTTGTCTATCTCGCCGTGAAAAATTGCAGTAAGTCTGCACGGTCGAGAAAAACCGTAGCGTAAGCTTGTAATTCTCATTGATTTCCCCCGAGGTTGAAATATTATCTCGGGACTCAAATGGATTTACGATCTAATGATCGCGAATCCTGAGAGTTCAGTTCTTTGAATCAACCACCAATGCAGTATACTTAACCCATGAACACACCTACTTCAGTTTCGGTAGAAGGGTTTACCCTTCAACTCTCTCGGAGAGTCCTCGAACCTGAAGAAGTGATTTCAGGGGAAGAGGCAAAAGCATACGCCAATCGGCGTGACAATAGGACGTTGAGCTCAAAACTCATCGCCACTGACATCGTGGAGAAGCTCTCGCTCACTCCTGCATCAAACGTTTTGGAAATCGCCTGTGGTCCCGGCCAGCTTGCTTATGAGCTTTGGAAAGTCGTAGGTTGCTCGATAACGGCAACCGACGGTAGTCCCGAACTCATTGAGGCGGCTACCGAGCGCTACAGGGAAACTCCGATACGCTTTGCTACGGAAAATCTGCATAGCCATACTGGAAAAGGGGAATATGATGCACTTGTCTGCAAAGACTCGTTTCATCATTTCTTCAATTCAGAGAAGGCTGTTACAGAGATGCTCTCGCTCTTGAGGCCGGGCGGTAAAATCTACATCTTTGATTTGTGCAGAAATGCCCGAATCGAGGAAGTGGAGTATCGCTTATCTTCGATACAGGCATCACACGAGCAGATGCGTTTCCTCAGGTCTCTGAATGCCGCACTTACGGTTCAGGAATTTGAAGAAGCCTGCGGCACAGCTAAGGTTTCCGTTTTCTACCCCCTTGATTTCTCGCAAGAGAATCTGAGGGCGCATGAAGCAGAGATTGAAGCTGATGTAGTGAAGGAGTTTAAGCTCTCCTCACTGTTCTCGGTTTACGTCATTGAAAAAATTTAACCCCCGCGATCTGAAATATGGTCGCGGGTTTCTGCTTTTGTGATATACTAACGATGTTTGTCATTAGAAAACGCCAACTCGTGTGGCGTTTTCCTTTATACACGTATTGCTTTTTCAAAATCTATTATATAATTGTGGAGTATTCTTATCCTTTCGGAATACGAGAGAGAAAATGAAAGGGGTCAGCGTTCGTACGCTTTTTGAAAGATTTGATGGCTAGCGTTTTGGGGAAGGCAACTTCCCTAAGACGAAAAACTTGGGGGACTCTGAAAGGAGAGACTTCCCAGAACGCTGACCATCAAACCTTTCTTAAGCCATACGAATATGGTTTATAGGAGTAACTTAGCTTTAGTCCGTGATTCCAGAAAAGTCTATAGTGATCTGAACTTCTACCAACGGAGTCATCTCACCCCGTGACGACCTACACCTAAGTAGGTAAAGGCATTATACAGATGTAAACATAGACGAGTATGTCAAAAAGACAATCTCGGCTTGCCGGTCGCGATAAGCTTGGTCAATTCGAGAAGCTCTCGGAGGCCAAGAAGAAGAAAAGCTCGACAGTTGAGCACCTTCCTCTACCAGGTTATGGTGATGTGAAGAAGGATAAGTAACCTTCTAGGGGAAATGAAAACCGCCCCTGCAAAGCAAGAACGGTTTTCGATCATATGTAAGTAGTCAATCTTACAAGCGGGCATCCCGAAAGGGATGTTTTGCTTTCCATAATTATAACTTACAGAATCGATACCTTACCAAAATATTGTGGATAAAGCCAATGCTGCGATCCTGAATTGCAGCTATTTGCTATAATACGTATATGTCAAAATATTTTGAGGAGGATATTAAAAATCTTGGACTCAATGAAAAACAGAAAAAACTCCTAGACAGGGTTGGAGGGTTAATGGGTGCCGGTACAAGCGAGCATCTTTCGACCGAATCACAAATAATATCTGAAATGAGTTTGGCTAACACTATTGAGGCATCGGCTCGTGTGCATGGTCAGGCTGTATTGGATGCTACTAGAAACCTATCACTAACGATCGAAAAGCAAGCGGATATCATGGTTAAATCAAATGAGAAGCTGGCTTCATCAAATGAAAAGTATTCTAGTGCGATGGTAAAGCTTACATAGGCGTTAGTATTTGTTGGTGTAGCTGGAATTGTTGTTCAAATCACACAGATTTTTTCAAAGTAGGAGGTTGCTTCGATAGTCTAAGTTTTATATAATGAAAGTCATTAGAAAACGCCGGCCTGTACGGCGTTTTCCTTTGTCTAAATAGAGTTATGCACAGTTATGCACAGGCACTTTACTTTTTGGTTAAAATTTGCTATCTTAAAAGTGACCTAAAAAGTCAATTTTCTAAAGCTTGGGGGCCTCGCAAGAGGTCCCCTTTGCTGTATATTTGTTATATTTTCACACTTGAAACGTCATCAATAATGACTATAAAAGGTCAATATTCTAGGGCTTAGGGGTCTTCGCAAGAGGATCCTTTTTGCTTTCCTCAGACAAGGGAGTCATTTCCTTTTTGTAACAGATAAACTCTTTGATCTTTTGTATGTCAAAAATAGTAAGCCCAAGTATTCTAAGCTCGCTAAGCTCTGTGGCAACTCGACGTGCAGTTGCGAACAGCATAACTTTCTTTTTGTCAGTTAAAAGTTGTCGGATAGGATCTTCAAAATCGCTATCGCCACTCCAAAGAATAAAATTATCAATGCCATTTTTGTCATAGTCACGAAGCATATCTCTGCCGATCTCGACGTCGAAATTTGACTTCATGTCTTCGACATACAAAATGCCTTGCTGGTTCAATAGCTTGAGCTCATTGTTCAGAGCCTCGATGGTTTCGACTTTAAGTTTTGCAAGCAGAGGTTTGCGGATGAAATCTTTGAGTAGATCAGGGGAATTGGCTGGAATACTGGAGGCATCGATCGAAAGACGAAGCATTTTGACAGGCTTTGTCTTCACGATATAGCCCAATCGTTCTGCTTCCTTGATCATGAGCAATGACTGCTCACTTGTTTTTAGTGTGCCGTGATAGAACTTAATCTCGTTGATCGTGTCGAAAGATTTTAGGAGCTGTTTGAGACGCTTTAGGTCGATATGCCAGCCAAGTTTTTGAGACCAGGGGCGGACATTGGCGTAGTCAATGTAAATATTTGTCCACTTATCGAAGATGCTTTCAAGTTCCGCAATTTTCTCCGGATATTGAGCAGCTAATTCTTTTATTCTTTCTGAAACTGGCTTGAACATTGCTTGAAATATATGAAAATTCCCCTTTGAAATGCAATTGCAGTAATATGCGATTGTATGAAAATAC
>CAZIVT010000004.1:0-53190 GCA_964543075.1 uncultured Candidatus Saccharibacteria bacterium
AGAGTCCCGAGGATTCGATTACCAGATGCGATTGCATTTCGCTAGGGAATTTACCCCCCAATATGATCAAGGAGAGAAGAAGTAGTGTGATGTAGATTTTTTTCTTCATAAAATGAGGTTAAGGTTAGTAATCGGAGCTTCGCAATTCCGAGCCGCCGGCACGCATCTAGAACTTCCGGCCAGTGATGTAGTGCTTGAACTTCCTGATACCCCAGCCAAGACCCAAAAGGGCAGCCAAGAGACCAAGAATCGCGCCAACTACGGCTCCGATGATTACCGCGACGTCTCCGACGAGGCTGTTGACCAAGGTAGGAGCTGTCGAAGTTCCGAAGGTGTCAGCAAATGCGTATGAGCCAGTTGCGACTACTCCGGCGATAACTCCAACGACACCAGCGAGCTTATATTTGATGTTAGTCACTTTATTTCTTGATTATTTTGATAATTGGACTGGTGCCGGTGCCGAAACACACGACCCATTAATGTATCGACCTGGAGTGCGAACTCCGAACGCCCCCTCAAACGAATCTACTAAAATTTGAGGGAGCTCTCGCAGCCAACAATTACGATCTCCACCAGAAAATTAATAATGACCACACGAGCCCTACGGCTATGCCATAGCCACTGCAATATCCAAGGAACAGAACGACGTCGAGGTTAGACATAGAAGTTAGTGGTCTCGCATGATGAACCACCTGAATATGGTCAAAGGAACCATGAAATACAGCGGCAGGAACCAGATCTGCATGAACTCTTGGGGTATTGCGAGATAATCCATAAAATTATTTTCTAAACAGCCAGATGACAGTGATCATGGAAGCCATAGCTATTCCGAAGCCGAAGGCGAACAGAAGGGGAGTGAAGTCGACACTGACCGTGCTCGTACCGACCGACAAGCATGATGATTCAGAGAACTGAAAGAATTCGCCTGTAGCCGGAATAGATCCTTGGCCATTCAACGCGGCTGAGTAGGTGCAATTCTCTGTGATCATAGATTTACTTTATGGTTGGTAAGCTTGCCTCGGAGTTCAGCGCTTCTTCAAAAATATGCTTCCAGAAATAGAACACGGTCGGATCGTTGGCGAAGTAAGCGCAGAGCATGAATATCAAGGAATCGGGCACGACGTTCTTGTTGATTGCGAGCGATTTACTGTTCACTTTGATGTGTAATTTTTTGTTCACGTTATTGAATTATTTTTTGTTACTTGTTGCGTATGTATGCTCCATTTGAGTCGCCGAGGAAGTATCTCGGCAACTTCGATACAAATGGAGTAGGGGATAGCCTAAGAATTGAGGGACCTGACGGCGACGATCTTGAGCGATGCGAGCCGGTTGCTGCCGGAGACGATCTCGACATCAGCTTCAACCTCGGAATCGAGCAGGTTGGAGATATTGCCAACCTTGTTGCGATCGAGCTTGAACTTCAAAATCTTGCCGTTATAACGAGCTTGGATATTGGAGTATTTGACCCCTTGATATTCGCCTTCGTTAAATTCGAGCAAAGCCAATTTGATTGTTTGCATGTAGCGATTTGATTAACAGGAAAGAACCGGTGCACGCATTGGTGCTACCGGATCATCCGTTTGGTTATAAACGACCTTTAATGTCGTAGGGAAGCCTTACTTCGAGGCTGTGGCCCTCAACACTCTAAGGTCTATTGTATGTCGCACAATATATCTTGTACACCATACCTTTATAAAATAAAAACAGGCCAAAGCCTGCAACAATGTATATCGTATATCTCTATATGTCATGTGTATATCTCCATTCTGTGTTTCCTCCCTGCGTGCCCAGCCGTGGCGAGGTCTTCTCTGAATCCTACGGTACCTCTTGCGGCACAGGTATCTTGGGTGCGCTCGACTGGAGATCGTGCTGTTCCCCATCGCGCATCTTCTGGAGGTTGCCTATGGCTGGGTCCCATATCAGGTCGAGGAAGATATCCTGCCACAGGTATGTCACGGGCTTCTCGAGGTACTTGTCCCACACCTTGATCATCAGCTCCTGGGTATAGGAGAAATTGTCTCGACCAGTCGGTGAGTTGACGATATCGCGGATATTGAGACCGAAGTAGCTCAAGATAAGCAAGACGACGATGATGATTAGTACGGTACGGATTAGACCACCGCGCACAAGGCTGACATTTCTCTTGGTTATGGAATTGAACGAATTGAATGATTTCATAATCTCAATTGTACCGCATATTCATGTAGCATCGGTACGCAGTTATTCACATACGTATACTCCCGTCATGGTCATGGTTAGCCTATTTTCGATGTCAAAAATCTGTTCCAATAGGGAAGTCCCCTGCCCTATCCAGTGTATTCGCAGATCTGCATCTTTCATTTTTTAGAGATAAGACAACGGGTTGAGATACGCCCTGAAATCCGCGAGCGGGATGGTCGCTCCTGTGCAATTCTTGCTCATGCCCGCAGTGAGCTTGGTGATCTGTACGCCCTCTGTCGCGTATACGCCAAAGTGGAGGTGTGGACCGGTCGTATATCCTGTATTGCCGCTATAACCGATGATTTGACCTGTCGTCACCTGCTGACCAACTGATACGGTTTGTAGAGATAGGTGGGCATAGAGCGTCGATAGGCCATTGGTATGCTTGACCATGACCCATTTGCCATATGAATAACAGCCATATATGGCGTCTGTGTTGCTGGCCCCAATGACTGTCCCTGACAACGCTGCTTTGACTGGCGTTCCGATAGAAGCTCGAAAATCAACTCCTGTGTGACCCTTACCGTTGTAGACTTGCGGGTTGGCAGTAGCGAACTCGGTATTGCCGAAATATTGTGTGACTGTGATCGAGTCTAGTGGCCAGAGCAGGACCCCTGATCCACTATGAGGGATAGCGGCTGGATCGACAGTCAATTTGAGCTGGGATTCGAGCTTGAGCACCTCGCGCTCGAAGGCCTCCTTGAGAGTCTTCTTTTGGGTAAGCTGTTTCTGATATTCAGCCTCAGATGCACGCGTCTCTTTGAGGAGGCTATTCTTCTCTGCGACTGTAGATAGGACCACCGTACGCTGGTTCTTGAGCTGGGAATTGAGCGTGAAGAGTTCCTCTCGGGCCTTCTCAGTAGATTTCTTGTCTACTTCGAGACCGGTCTTGACCTGCTCGAGGAGCGCTATATGGTCGGTCAGGCCCTTCTGGAGCGTGCCGAGCTCATCGAGCGAATTCCATGCGTGCGAGAGCGAGACGTTGGCGAGCAGGAGTTCAGGCATCGATCGGGTTCCGTATTCATTCATCGTGACCAATGATTTCGCAATGGAGGCCTGACTTCCGCTGATGCGATCTGACTTGTCGTCGATCTGGATACCCAGACGGTCGATCTCGTAATTCTTGTCGACGATACGGGTTTCAGTAACCTTGATGTCTGTCTCGAGCTTCTTTTGTGTCAATTCGAGCGATTTGACGGCTGTGGCCAGCGTAGATGCCTGCGAATTGAGGTCGGCGATTTGCTTCTGATATCCGGCGATCTCCTTTTCGAGCGCAGCGATGTCTGCCGCACGTCGGTCTATCTGCGACTGGAGGTCGCCGGGGGATTGGGCGAAGACGGAGGAGACCCAGAAGTTCTGCTCAGCCACCTTCTTCGCTAAAGCTCCGCAGATCAAGCAAAGAAGCAAGAAAACATATATAGTTTTGGTTGTTCGCGATTCATGATTCATGGTTTGTTTCAGATCCGCTATCTACGCGAGCGTATCTATCGCCGTGTGGATGCGTTCAAGAGCCTCTTCCCTGCCGATGATGCTCGCACAGACGAACGGATCGGGCGAGCGTTCTTGTCCCGTGAGAGCCATGCGAAGTGGCCAGAGGACGTCTCCCTTGCCATGTGTCTCGACATACGCCCAGAGAGCTTGTTTGAACTGATCAGATGTGAATTGATCTGCGAGATCAGATAGCACGCGCACGGCTTCAGTGAGATGAGCTCGGGCAGTATTCGGATCAGGTTGTTTCTTCCAGAGCAAGGATCCCGCCTCATATGTTCCGACAGCGCGCACGAATGCCAGCTCGCCTTTCGTGCCGAACAGAGCTGAGACTTCGTCGAAGGTGGAGATCTTTTCGCGGAGAAGAAGAATAAGCTTGCCGAACTGGTCGCCTTTGTGGGAGATCCATTCGGGCAGGAATGGCGAGGCACGTTCGGCAAATTCCGCGTCCGAGAGGTTGAGGATATACTGTCGATTGAACCAGCGAAGTTTCTCGTCATCAAATACGGCGCCCGCTTTCTGGACTCGCTCGAGCGAGAACTGTGAGACGATCTCCCCTACTGACATGATTTCCCTATCGTCAGATGGATGCCAGCCGAGCAGGGCCAGGTAGTTGACGATGGCTTCGCGCAGGTATCCCCTGCTCCGGTATTCGCTCACCGGGATGGCGCCTTTGCGTTTGGAGAGTTTGGAGCGATCCGATGAGAGGAGGAGCGGTATATGGGCATATCGAGGCACGGGAGCCCCTATAGCCTCGTATATGAGGATCTGGCGGGGGGTATTGGAGATATGGTCTTCGCCGCGGATGATATGAGTCACACCCATCTCATGGTCGTCGATGACTACCACGAGATGGAAGATGGGCTCATCCTCGCTCTTGGCGATGACGAAGTCTCCGAGCTCGGTGGTGTCGAACTCGATGCGTCCGCGAATCATGTCGTCGAAGATGACCTTCTTGTTGGGATTGCGGAAGCGGATGACGGAGGAACGAGCAGGAACAGATCCTACTCTTGGGGATGTTGGGGATACGTTACTATCGGCCGGCTTCTCCTCGTTCGAAACATACGCATGGCCACTCTCGATCAGCTGGTGGATGTACCCTTTGTAAATATCAGTACGGTCGGACTGACGATAGAAATGATCATAGTTGAGGCCGAGCCACTTGAGGCTGTCGACGATGTTGTCCTCGTACTCCTTCTTGGAACGCTCCTTGTCGGTATCCTCGATACGCAGGATGAATGTGCCGCCCTTTTGGCGGGCGAATATCCATGAAAAAAGGGCTGTACGGTATGATCCTGCATGAAAATAGCCTGTCGGCGATGGTGCAAATCGTGTGACGACGTTCCGTGATTCCATGGGGGTAGTATATCAGAAAATGGGCTCCTGAAAATACACTCGTAAATCCATCGCAACAAAAAAGAAGAATAGGTCGACCTTGCCCGCCCACTCCCGCTCGCAGTTGTCAGTCGTTTGGTCCCCCGTCGCAACAAAGAAGGGGCCGCCCTTCCACAGAGACCTCCATTCCTGCCGCGCCAACTCCGCACATATCTCTTTCCTGTCAGATGTTTTCATGTACATTCGATGAGATGTGTGTCTTGATATCTCGGCCGTTTAAGCCACGGTTTGACAAACTATGCCACAAGTCAAAACCAAAAATAGCGACTACGATTTTTGGTGGAGGAGAGATGCTCGTGGGCTGTTCCGAGATGCTTGCAGGACCTGCCAAAGATATCTGCAGGGCCCGCTAAAAGATGTCTGCCCGGTATCAAAGAACGGCTGATGATGCCCATAGTCGATGATGCCCGTAGCAGGAGGGATGAACGGCACAAACGCGGCCGGAATATCAGCCACATCTCATCTGTTGCGATGAGGATCAAAATACTCCGCAAAGAATTCACAAAGAAAACACCTCCTTAGCTCACCATAACTTCATTTTTGACCGTCCCGTGCTCGAGGAATCCGATCACGTTCTCTGCTGCAACTTGTGCCATCTCGGTGCGCGCTGATTCGCGAGCAGAGGCGATATGGGGAGTCAGGATGACGTTGGGGAGCTTGGATAGGCCGCGAGCTAGCTTGGGTTCGAATTCGAAGACATCAAGACCGGCCCCACGGATGAGGCCCTGTTCGAGCGCTTTGACCAACGCTTTTTCGTCGACGACGGGACCACGGGACGTGTTGATCAGATATGCGGACGGTTTCATCATCTTGAGTCGCGTTTCATCGATCAGGTGTCGAGTCGAGTCGAGGAGCGGCACATGCAGGCTGACGATGTCTGATTGGACGAGAACTTCGTCAGCGGTCTGGCAGTAGCGCGCGCGATATTCATGTTCGAGGGTCTCATTGCGCACTACATCATGATAGACAATCTCCGCGTCGAATCCGCGATAACAATGATGGGCTACTCGCTCCCCTATCCTGCCTGCGCCGATGAGCCCTACTGTCTTGTGCTGCATATCTGTACCGACAAATATCAGAGGATCCCAACCATGGTACTTGCCTCTGCGGACGAAATCGTCGGCTTCGACCATGCGTGTAGTCAATCCGAGCATCAGGGCGATCGTGTGTTCAGCGATCGTATGCGCGTACTTCCCTGGAGCATTGGCGAGATGGATGCCGCGCTTGCGTGCCCCAGCTACGTCCATGTTGTCGTATCCGGTAGCGTAATTTGCGTAGAGCTTGATGTCGGGCACAGCATCGAACAATGTTGCATCTATCGCATCTGTGAGGAGTGAAATGACCGCGTCATAGGGCTTCCTCTGCAGATTCTTGATGAGCTCTTGCTGGCTCATGACGCGATCTCTGGGATACACGTCGACAGCGTATCCCCTGTCGCGGAGCATCTTTTCGGCGATCTCCGGGATCCTTCGCGTGATGTAGACGGATTTCGACATAGTCACTTGATTATACCCTATATCCCATCTGTTTTGGATAGCATCAAAACATATCGTGGATCGTCAGAATGAAAAATCGCGAGGATCGTTCCTCGCGATTTTTTCGATACTAGCCTCTGATCGTTATCCCTTGATCTCTACTCCGGCCGAAGATGAGGCACGGAAGAGCTTCATGATGATGTTGCCCTTGGAGTCCTTGAGAGGAGCGTCCTTGCTCTCATTGAAGACCTTGTCGCCATCATCAGAGCGGAGCATGGCATAGTAGATGCTACCGTCTACGGTCGCCGAAGTCAGCGTGATCTTGCCAGGGTTGATGCCCTTTTCGAAATAAGCGGATCCGATGATAGCTCCCGGCTTGCCGGCATCATCCTTGTGGATGGTGACCCAGCCGCCATTGGCGAGCTGAACTGACGAGATATAGACTACGTTGCCTGGGAACTGGTCGGACATGACGATGCGATTGGATTCTGTGGCTGATCCACCGCTGGTATCGGTCATGGCTGTATCGGTAGGTTCACCTGATCCGTTACCGAAGACCATAATACCGACGACAATGAGGACGATGATGACGATCACCGTGATCACCCACTGCCATGATTTGACGCCGCTTTGTTCTGGATTCATATGAAAATATGATGGTTAACTATGATAATTTCGACAATTAATACTAGGTTATAAGTATATCACATAGTATCGCATATTCTGCAAGAGTTGACTATGTGTTCATTTGTGTGTCACTTTTCGTGCTCGACGGCGATATCGAGGAGCGCGTCTGCTATGAGGCGTGCGCTATCTGGCCGCGCAAAGGTCTTGGCGTGTTCTCGCATCGCCTCCTTGATGCTATCAGACTGGTATATGCGCTCTATCTCCCCTATGAGGATATGCGGGCTCAAGTTGTTCTCCTCGATGACGGATGCCGCGCCTGTGTGCGCATAAGCGAAGGCATTGGACGTCTGGTCGTGGCTAACTGACGTAGGCAACGGGATGATGATAGAGGGACGGCCCCATGAGGCGATCTCAAAGATGGTCGATCCTGCGCGCGATACGACGATATCTGCCGCGCCAGCGGACATCCTCAAAGCGAGCTCATTGAGATACTCGAAGGGGTGATAGCGTGACGCATGCGGGTGATCCTTGAGTATGACGGAAGTAGTCTGCTGGATCTCTTCGATGTGCGATTTGCCTGTCTGGTGGATGACCTGGTAGCTATTGAGCAGTTCCGGCAATCCTCCGATGATGGCATCATTGATGGCGGCGGCACCCTGCGATCCGCCGAGCACGAGGACGACGGGGGTGTTCTGTTCGAGTCCGAGGAACTCGTGCGCGCCATTGGATAGGGGCTCAGCTATCTCAGAGCGTATGGGGCATCCTGTGAGCGCTACGAGGCTCTCCTTGTGAGGGAAATGAGCTGCAGCGCTCGGATATGATATAGCGATCTTCTTGGCAAATTTGCCTGCCCACGCATTGACGCGTCCTGGCTTGCTGTCGGACTCATGGATGATGACGGGTATCTTGAGCAGTTTGGCGGCTAGGAGCGTCGGGAAGCTAGCATAGCCGCCCTTGCCGAAGACGACGTCTGGATAGATGCGGAAGAGCGACATGACGGCTGATACACAGCCGATGGAGGTCTTGAAGAGATCGGTGAAGTTGAGTAGAGAGAAATAACGTCTTATCTTGCCTGCTGGTATCTCGACGAATTCGAGCTCGCGGTCGAACAGCGCGCGGGGGTTGTACTTCGCGGGGGCGAGGTAGTAGAGCTGTGGAGGTAGTATCTTGCGCTGTCTCACCTGCTCGTTCAGAGCATCGACAACAGCCATGATCGGATAGAAATGCCCCCCTGTCCCGCCGCCAGTGAATACTATTTTCATGGTGGATATATTCTACATGAAAATGAGCATGGAGGGTATAGGTGCCGATCACCTCTGATACTTCGACACGTTAGCCACCATGCCCGCTGTCGCGAGAGTGATGATGAGGGCGGTGCCGCCATGGGAGACGAAGAGGAGCGGCAGGCCCGAGAGCGGGATGATGCCGAGCATGGCAGCCATATTCATGAACGACTCGATGATGACCAGCACACCGAAGCCGATGGCGACCATGCTGCCGAAGAGATTGTGCGAACGCGTTGCGATGCGGAATGTTGCGATGATGAGACAGATGTAGAGTGCTATGAGCACGATACTGCCGAGGAAACCGAACTCCTCTGCCGCGACTGCGAAGATAGAGTCACCGATCGGTTCGGGCAGATAGCCGAACTTTTGGACGCTCTGACCGAAGCCGCGACCATTCCACTGACCAGATCCGATAGCGATGAGCGACTGGTTGATCTGATAACCGGTCCCCTGCGTGTCAGTGTTGCCTCCGAGGTAGGTCTGTATACGCTGGAGGGCATGTGGCTGGATGAATATGGCCGCACCGAGAAATGTCGTCAGAAGCAATATGACGACAGCGATACGTCTGATCGAAAGCCCTGCCACGAAGAGCATGATGATGCCGGTCACACTGATGATGGCGAGGGTGTCATTGTCATGCTGAGCGACCAACAAGCCGCCGAGGATAGCTATGATGACGAGATATGGCAGTATGCCGAACTTGGCGCTGTCTACTTTTTCTTTGGCAAAATGTATCCATGCTGCCATATAGATGATGAAGGCGATCTTGAGGAACTCTGATGGCTGGAATGAGATGAATCCGAGATCTATCCAACGCGCCGCTCCGCCGTGCTCTAGTGTGAGCGCTGGTATGAAGAGGAGCAGATTGATGATGATGGCTCCGATCAGCACAAAGAAAGCCCATTTCCGGATCATGTGATAGTCGAAGCGGGAGAAGAACCAGAATGCGCCGATGCCGATGAGGAGACTTGCTGCCTGTTTGAGCGCGACTGTGCTGAAATTAGCCCCATCGCGCGCCAAGAGCCCGAGCGCGGCCGATAGGAATATGACGAAACCGAACGCTGTGATCGTGGCCACGGATATCAGGAAGAACTTGTCTATTTTCGCGGTGGCTGGAGACATGGAAAAGCGATTTAAAATTTAAAAATCAAAAGTCAAAACTGCGGATGTACGGTGCGTGAAGTTCTGACTTTTGAGTTCTACGTTTTGAGTTCACTCGAAGAAGCTGTCTGGTTACCTTCTTTAAATACCTCGATATCCTTCCTGACCTGCTCGTATTCTGGCAATTCTTCAATCTTTGATATCCCGAGATGCGCCAAAAGATCGAGCGTGGTCTTGTAGAGGAAGCTGCGGGCGTCTGCCGGATTCTCCACGCGCTCGACGAGGCCGCGGATGAGGAGATTGCGCAGGATGAATTGCGAATTGACGCCACGGATATAGTCGATATCAGCTCGAGAGATGGGACCTTGGTACAGGACGATAGAGAGGGTCTCGAGGCCGGCCTTGCCCAGATCGCGCGAGAGCTCCTCCTTGGTCAGTTTCTCGATGAGCTCGGAGGCCTCTCTGGCGGTGGCGAGCATGACCTCGTCGTCTGTGCGCACCAGAGACAGTCCCCTGCCCTGCAAGCCGGTCTCCAGCTCATTTAGGGCGGATTTGACCGCGCTCTTGTCAGCTCCTGACCACTCGATGAGCTTCTTGATCGACACGGGCTCCGCCTTCCAAAAGAGGATGGCTTCGAGTTGGGAGGAGAGAGTCATGGTATAAGTTTACAATTTACAGTTAAAAATGAAAAGTGACATAGAAAAAGCCGACCTTTGCGGGTCGGCTGTGATTCGAAAGCACGAATTACGTCTTGGTTTTACGAATACGTTTTTTAGGTCTCTGATCAGTCAGGTACTTACGTTTAAAATCCGTTAGATCTTTCGGGGGGAGACACACCTCTGCCGCAAGAACGCCAGTGGTTACGAATGTGGCCAATCGCAATTTTTTCTCGACACAGGTATTCTTCATAGCGAATGCGTGAAGCTGACTGAACACCCCTCTTCTGTAGATATTTTTGGGACCGTATTCTGTGGTACCAATCAATATGTATAGCAGATAACGAATCTGAGGAAGGCATCATCGTGCCCAGGATCTACCATGTTGCTGTACACTTTAAAGAGCTCCTCCAGCACAACCTCTACGGCTACCATATGAAGATCCATAATGGTCTACTTTAGATTTTTTTGTTTAGGATTATCCAGGGCTTCCTTTCTTGAGCCAACCTATTATCAATGGTCAATATAAAACACCACTCAGTGTTTCGCAAAACTACTGAACCCAGTATAACACAATAGAGATTATCCGTCAATATCTCGGCACTCCTACCTGCTTGGTCTCCATCTGGATATCATCGAAATGCCGCTCCTGGGTCACATGGAGCACCCCCTCCTTGACGAGCTCCAGCATCGCCAGGAATGAGACAATCACGTTGACCTTCTCCCCTTTGTGTTCCCCACTGAACTGCTTGAAGCTCATACGCAGACTGCTGGTGATGCGCGTCGTGAGCGTACCGATCATGTCTTCGAGGCTGATGACCTTCTGCACCACATGCTTGGGCAGAGCTTCTTTCTTGGGCAAGCGATTGATCAGATCCTTGAGCGAAACCAGAGCTTTTTCCAGGGAAAATTCCGGAGCCGGCGTGAATGTCGGCTGGATGGGTCTGGCGTGCGATTGGACAAAAAGCACCTGACTGCCGAAAAGCCTCTGGATATGCGTGCTCGCCTCCTTGATACGCTTGAATATCTTGAGACGCGTCTCCAGATCGCGGATGTCGCCCTGTTCCTCCTCTGTCAGTGCCAGCTCCGGCAGGAGCGACTTCGACTTTATGAGCAATAGGGTCGAGGCGATCAGGATGAAGTGAGCTGACTCCCCCATCGGCAGCTGTTCGAACTGCTTCACATGAGCGATGAAGTCATCGGTGACTTGAGCCAGTGATATATCGCTGACGAACAGCTTCCGCTTCTCGATGAGGTCGAGGAGTAGGTCGAGCGGGCCTTCGAAGTGGGCTTGTTTGATGGTGAAAGACATGAATGTAATGATCAACGGTCAATTGCCAATGATCATTGCGTCATTGATTATTGGTCATTATTTTACTCCGATCGCCTTCTTCACCTCCTCCAGTTTTTTATCCGCTCGCTCTCTCGCCTTATCAGCCCCTGCTTCCAGTATCTTTTTCACACGCTCTGGATCTCTTGCCAGCTCTGCGCGCTTCTCCTGCATCGGCTTCACGAAGGCGTCTATGTCTTCTATCAGGGCTTCCTTGAGGGCCTTGTACTTGCCCTTGTTCTCTTCGTACAGAGGCTTCAACTCTGCCTCGGTCTTGAAGAGCCTATGAACATTGTACACATTCGTCGGAGTATCTCCGCCGGAGTCAGTGACGATAGACATCACGGCTTTCTCGATCTCTCCGCGCGATGCGAAGAGCGGGATCGTGTTGTTGTAGCTCTTGGACATCTTGCGACCGTCGGTTCCCGGAACCGTGGCGACAGTCTCGAGTATCATAGGTTCGGGGAGTTTGAATGTCCCGCAGGGTAGACCTGCGGAAAAAATATAGTTGAACTTCTGCGCGATGTCTCTCGCGTATTCCACATGCTGTTTCTGATCCTGACCGACAGGTACCACATCGGTGTCATAAAGCAATATGTCGGCGGCCATGAGGACCGGATAATTGAACGTGCCGACGTTGATCTCCTTGTTCTTGGCTTCGGCGTCCTTGTAGGCATGGGCACGCATGAGATAGGGCATCGTTACGATCGTATCGAATATCCATGTGAGCTCCGTATGAGCTGAAATATCCGATTGCTTGAAAATGATGGATCTTTCCGGATCCAATCCTATCGCGAGGTAATCGATCGCCAGCTCGAGCGTCAGAGAGGACATCTCCTCCCTGTTCTGTATGAGATTGAGCGCGTGATAGTCGGCGAGGAATAGGTGGCAATCATAATCGCCGCTATTTTGCAGGTCCACGAACTGCTTCATGGCGCCGAAATAGTTGCCGATGTGAGCTTGGCCGGTAGGTTTGACGCCCGAAAGAAGAGTCTTTTTCATACCTCAGAGTATACCTTTTATAAGGATGAAATGACAAATGATAAATTTAAACCTGATTTGTCATTCGGTCTTTGTCATTTGTCATTAAATTCCCTCTTCCCTAAGCTCCTCGATGAGCTCCTTGGCCTTCTTGGAGAGCTTTCTCGGCATCTGTACGTGCGTCACCACGAGCAGGTCGCCGCGGCGTCCGCCAGTGCCGAATATGCCCCCGGTTTGCTCATACGGCACACCCTTGCCTTTGACGCGCAGTATCTCGCCATGAGTCGTTCCTGCGGGGATTTTCAATTCGATAGCGCCGTCGAGCGTCTCGATCTCGACTGACCCGCCAGTGAGCGCCATAGTCAGCTTGACCTCAAGCTTCATGATCAGATCGAAGCCCTCCTTGTGGATATGAGCATGCGGCTTGACCCAGACGCGGACGATGAGATCGCCTTTGCCACCTGGTCCATCCTCGCCCTTGCCTTGTATCCGCAGGCCCTGACCATTCTCTATGCCCGGCGGGATCTTCACGGAATATTTGGCGCTCTCGACAGAGATTTCCTTCTCTACGCCGAAGATCGAATCTTTGAATGAAAGCTCGACATCCACGCTGATATTCCTGCCTCTCTTGGGGCGTCTGCCTCCACCGAAGAGGTCGCCGAATATATCGCCGAGATCGAATTCAACCCCGCCCTGATTGAAGCTGAATCCTCCCTGACTGAATTGCGAGAAGTCGAATCCGCCGAAGCCTCCGGCGTTGGGATTGAATCCTGCTCCACCCATTCCTGCCGAGCCGAAGCGGTCATATTGCGCGCGCTTTGTGTCATCCGACAAGACAGAATATGCCTCGCTGGCTTCTTTGAACTTCTTCTCTGCTTCGGCATCACCCTTGTTCTTGTCGGGATGATGTTCATGCGCGAGCTTGCGGAATGCCTTCTTGATCTCGTCTTTGCTGGCGCCTTTCTCGACACCGAGGATTTTGTAGTAGTCTTTGGACATGATGTTATATTAATTCTTTCTTGAGCTTCACGACAACAGTGCCTCGCACTCTTCCATGAGTTCTGGATTCTATGAAGTCGACAGCTTTTCGTAAATCATCGAAACCGGACGATGTTCCAACTATTTTCTTTGAATCAATGCTGAATCCTTTTGTGAGATACCCCCGAAGGATTCTCGTCGCCCATTGGCGAAATGCGATCGCTTTTGCTGAATTGGTGCGATATCCGACGGCAAGAATGATATCGAGGTTATAGAAATTAACCTTGTATTGCTTGCCATCTTTGGCAGTATGTGCAAATTTTGCACATACTGAATTCCTGCTCAATTCTCTGTCTGCGAGGATATTCCTGATATGTTTTGTAACCACTGTACGACCTATATTGAACAAATCAGCGATCTGATCCTGTGTCGCCCATATCGTCTCTTTGCCCGCATCCGCACGAAGCTCAACCCCGCCCTTCTTGCCGGCGTAGATGATGAGTTGACCTTGGTTTTTGAGCGGGCTTTTGGGCATGGTTGACGACTAATGATTAATATGTTATTTTGACTCCAGTCGTTCGAGACAAAATCACAATATAAGAAAGGTTCGTCATGTTATTCGCAATCCTTGTTATCTTACTTCTCGTTGGTCTTTTACTTTTGCTAGTAGGTCTGACATCAGAAGAGCTTGCGTGTGCCCCCTTCCTTTGCATCATTGGTTTAATACTAACCTTCTATTCATTATTATTGGTAGTTGGGCAATTCGTTCCTAATATCGAAAAGTAGGAACATCTCTCCAGACCCCCATTTGTTTCCCCGTTCTGCTTCGCTCGAAGCTTTGCAGAACAGGGAAACTACGGAGGTCCTTTTTATTTTGTCAGGAACTTTCTTGTTTGTCATTCCAGCGCCCAGTAGGTGATTCTGCTGAATCAAAAGCTGGAATCCATGCAGCTCTATCTTCTTGGATCCCTGCTCCCAGATCGGAGTCTGGGACAAGCTTCGCAGGGATGACACAAGTGACTACTTCTTCTCTTTGAACTCCCCTACTTCGCTCCTCGACGAGCTCAGAGCTACGCAGGGCAAGCGCATCCTATTTCTTTTCTTTGAACTCCGCATCCTTCACATCCCCTTCCGGACCTTTTCCATCACCAGGCTTCCCTTGATCATTGGGCGTTGAACTTTGGTTATTTTGGTTCATATACTGCCCAATCTTCTGGATCTCTGCAGACAATGCTTCGGTGGCAGTTTTAATTGCGGCCAAATCCGGCGTACCTGCATCCTTCGCCGTCTTCACCGCCGCGATCTTGTCCTCAATAGACTTCTTCAGATCCGCAGGAACTTTATCCCCAGCATCCTTCAACGCCTTCTCTGAAGTATACGCGAGCTGTTCAGCGATATTCTTGGCCTCGACGATATCTTTCTTGGTCTTGTCCTCTGCCTCATGCGCGGCCGCCTCGGCTTTCATCTTCTCCACCTCTTCCTTGGAGAGACCTGATGAAGCCGTAATCTTGATGGAATTTGCCTTGCCGGTATTCTTGTCCTTGGCAGTAACATTCAAGATACCGTTGGCATCGACGTCGAATGATACCTCGATCTGTGGCATACCACGAGGCGCCGGAGCGATGCCGTCGAGGATGAAACGACCGAGCGACTTGTTATCAGCCGACATCGGGCGCTCGCCCTGGGTGATGTGGATCTCGACCGATGACTGATTGTCAGCTGCAGTCGAGAATACCTGGGATTTCTGGGTCGGGACGGTCGTGTTCTTCTCGATCAGCTTGGTAGCGACACCACCCATGGTCTCGATGCCGAGAGAGAGCGGGATCACGTCGAGAAGGAGCACATCCTTCACATCACCGCCCAATATTCCGCCTTGGATGGCGGCGCCCACCGCAACCACTTCGTCAGGATTGACTCCCATGTGGAGCTCCTTGCCGAAGAACTTCTTGACCGCGTCCTGGAGAGCCGGCATGCGCGTCTGTCCGCCCACCATGACGATCTCGTTGATCTCCCCTACCTTGAACGGAGACGCTTCGACGGCGCGCTTGGTGATAGTCATGGCGCGATCGATGAATTCCTGCGTCATCTGCTCGAGCTGCGCGCGCGTGAGGGTGATGAGGAGGTGTTTCGGTCCATCGGCGCCGGACGAGATGAACGGGATATTGATCTCGGTTTGCGCGGCCGTCGACAATTCGATCTTGGCCTTCTCCGCGGCTTCATCGAGACGCTGGAGCGCGAGCGCATCCTTGCGCAGGTCGATACCGTTCTCTTTTTGGAAGGTGTCGGCGAGCCAATTGACAATCGTGGCGTCGATATCGCGTCCGCCGAGGTGCGAGTCACCGTCGGTGGACTTGACCTCGATGACATCGTCGCCGACTTCGAGGACTGATATGTCGAAGGTACCGCCTCCGAAATCGAACACGGCGATCTTCTCATCCTTCTTCTTGGCGAATCCATACGCGAGCGCGGCCGCAGTCGGCTCATTGATGATCCTTTTGACGTCCAGGCCGGCGATCTTGCCTGCGTCCTTGGTGGCCTGGCGCTGGGAATCGTTGAAGTATGCCGGAACGGTAATGACCGCCTCGGTAATCTTCTCGCCCAAGCGCGCCTCGGCGTCGTTCTTGAGTTTCTGGAGGATCATGGCGGAGACTTCTTCCGGTCTCATCCAATTGCCCGCCATGTTAACCTCGATGCCGCCATTCGATGATTTGCGGACTTCGAACGGGACATTCTTGATATCCTTCTGCACGCTCTCCTCGTCGAAGGTGTGTCCGATGAAGCGCTTGATCTGGAATATCGTATTCTTGGGATTGGTGACGGCCTGTCTCTTGGCGAGAAGACCGACGAGGCGCTCGCCCGTCTTGGACTGAGCGACGATCGAGGGCGTAGTGCGCGCACCTTCTGCATTCTCTAATACCTTCGGGACACCGGCTTCCATGACTGCGACGGCGCTGAAGGTTGTACCGAGGTCTATTCCTATAATCTTAGACATAATATTTAATTGGTTAATTTAACGGCTAATCTACTAGGTTTCCGCAGGTCCCGCCATGGCGGGACAGGTCTACCCTGCGGGTACTTGACTTAAGTAATTTAATTGTGCTATAATACATACAGGTTTATAAGGTCTTTGAGGTCAGTTGGATTGTGGAGGTGAGATCGCGAGGCACTGACGCTTCGTTATCTTTCTAACCGCAATTCAAAGAATTTATGAAGAATCTGATAATTATTGTTCTTGTCTTTACAGTGTTGCTGTTCATCACAATCGGTGGTCCGTGGCTCCTGATCGGTCATCTCATCTCTGGGACTGTAGCCTTCTTGGCGATTACAGAATTTCCAGATAACTGGAACTGGAAGTGGAGTCTTGCGAAGACAGGAGTGATGACCGTTTGTCTTTTCTTTGGATTTGGCGCATTGTTTGCTGTGATCGTGACTGACTTGGCCAGATCAAAATATAAAGGTTTTCCATTTTGAGATCTTTTGTGAATCGTTCACAATCGGCGCCCAACTTCACTGTTGGCGCCTTTTCTTTTACCATTTCCGCAGGTCGGACCTGCGTAAGGACGCTAATCTCCTACCGCCACCAACTTCCCCGGACTGTGATGACCACTGATGATCCTCACCGTCTTTCCGGGAAACATGCCTTTAATGATTTCAACGACCCTTCTATTCGCCATATTTCGTTCAGCTTTCTCCTTCACGGATATGACGTAGTGGTCTGCGCTTTCTTTGACGATCTCTTCGGCGCGCTGACCGGCTTTGACGCGAACTTTGATGTACATAAGGGGGAAAATTCCAAATTCAAAATCACAATTTCCAAATAAATTTTAATTATTAAATTCCAAGTAAAATCGATCGTTTAATTATGGAACTTGGTTATTATTTGGAAATTAGTGCTCTGAGCTTGGAAATTTATTTGGATGGTGCTCTCGTAGGTTGGCTCGTCATGAGAAATTCAGTGGAGAAATATGGAGAGACGCGAGAAGTGCGAAGTGAAAAGTGCGAAGCGCGAAGTTGGGGGCATGACTTGGCGCATGGCAGACAAAAACGAGATGCACCAGAGACTGAACCGTCGAGCGCGAGCACTGGCTGGACGGACACGAGACGGCCGCGGGGCTCTCCGGCAATGAGTGACACCTCAAAGACTAGTCGGAACTGCCGACCAGAGCGATCGGTGAAGATCTTTTCGACATACTGCAGGTTTCGGCTGATGGTCAACATAGAAATGGCTCTGTAGAGCTATGATAACAGTATACCACAAATGATATGCTATAGGTATTGACAAGTATACTTATATATGATATACTTTTATCAGTAATATGCACTGCCTACTTCGTCAAGTTCCTGGTTGTGACGAAGACACGTCAGATCTTTCCGGATTCCCACCTCACCACCCGCGCGCCAACCAGGTCGCCGGGTGGTTTTTCTATATGTTAGAGAGTCTTGAACTCCCCTACCTTGACCTTGGGCGGACGCATCGGACGGCCGCTGAGCGAATACCCTTTCTGTACGACCGCCACCACCTTGTGATGATCGTCCCTATCATTCACGGGAACATATTCGGCCGCTTCATCTCGATTGACATCGAAAGGCTTGCCGAGCGGATCGATCTCCTCGAGTCCGGCATCCTGGAGAGTCTTCTTGAGCTGACCGTAGATATACTCCACGCCGACACGCCAGTTCTTGTCGGCCTTTTCCCATGCCTCCTTGTTGGCCATGGCCATCTCGAAGCTGTCGAGCACCGGGATCAGTCCGTCTATCAGGCGCTCGTTGGCGAATTTGATGAACTCCTTGCGGTCATCCTCGTCTCGCTTGCGCGCGTTGATGAGGTCGGCTTTAGCGCGCTGCCAGCCGGTCAGATATTCCTGCTTTTCTGCCTCGGTCTTCTTGAGCCTGTCGCGGAGCTTCTTGATCACCTCGGCGGCATTTTCCTCGGCGACCACGGAGTCGTCGAGCGTGTCGGAATCATCAAAGCCCCCTTTTGAGGCCGATTTTTCTGGGATGATGTCGCTGTCTTCGGAGGATTTCATAGGGTCATACTATAACGGAAAAAATGTTGGCGTGCAATTTTAATGCTAGAAAAAACAGCCGCCCGATGCTAGACGACTGTTGAGGAGAAAGACTCATACTAGGTTGATGACTACCCGTTGAGGAGCGATGGACGGGCCGTGAGTCTTCCCTAGAGCCCGATCGGCTGATTGACCTGCCAAAATACGGAGATCCTCGATCGTTCCGGTAAATCCTGCGCTTTCGAGAGTCACCATATAATAGTCAACGATATGGACGCATTCCGGGTAGAATCGTGTCAACGCTTCTTTCGAGCCCCGTTGATCACTAATGTGGTCGATGTATCTTCGAAGCTCCTCCCTCTTTTCGGGTCGTCTCGCCGCAATCGAGCATATCCATACCATGACAAAGATACCAGTAATGATAAGCCCGACACCGTAGATCTGGGTGAATGTTCCCATGTCTGTTCCTTTCTGTTCTGTGCGTTTTTGCTTGGAAAATGATCAAAACTACTAGCGTATAATATGCCATACAAAAAGAGAGTTTTGCAACTCTCTTCGTAGATTCGCCTGCTGGGCACAGTGATGACTACGGACTTAGCGCTTCGACCACTGCGGAGACTTGCGGGCCTTCTTGAGACCGAACTTGCGGCGCTCCTTGGCGCGCGGATCGCGGCGGAGATGGCCGGCCTTCTTGAGCTTGCTACGGAGCTCGACGTCGTACTCGAGGAGAGCACGGGCGATGCCATGGCGGAACGCCTCAGACTGAGCAGCGATGCCACCACCGACGATCTTGGCGGTGATGTGGAATTTCTCGGCCGGCTTGGATACGGCCAATGCTTCCATGACAGTGACCTGGAGCTCCTTGACCGGGAAATACGCCTCTAGAGATTTGCCGTTCACCTCATAGCTGCTCTTTGCGCTCGGTGAGATGCGTACGCGAGCTGTCGCGGTCTTGCGGCGACCGACAGCTTCGAAGTATTTGGTTGTTGATGATTTAGGTGTCATGGTGGTACTTGATTTATGAGATATGATTTAGGATTTAAGAAATCATAAATCTTAAATCATACTTCTTAAATCTACTCTTTGATAATCAGATTCTTGATCCGCTTGTCCTGGAGCTTGTTCTTGGGGAGCATGCGGTATATCGCGCGGCGGAGAGCCTCTGACGCGCCGGCACGGTCGATCAGATGGCCCAGAGTCTCCTCGTTGAGTCCACCGCGGAATCCGGTATATGTGACGTATATATCAGTAGACTTCTTCTTGGAGGAGATATCGAGCTTGGACGCGTTGATCACCTCGACGCGTGCATCGGCTACAGCATTGCGCGCAAATGATGTCGAGCTCTTGCCGATGAGATGCGAAGCCGCCTGGCTAGCGACTCGGCCTAGTTTCTTTCCTTGTGCATCTATAGTGTATTTCATATGCTTGATTCGTATCATTCGAATAATTCGTATATTCGCATCGATATCATACAAACTCGATCAGCGACATCTGGCTACCATCATGGGCACGACGCGGCATCCTGATGATGCGTGTATAGCCACCCTTCCTGTCAGCGTATTTGGGAGCAACATCGTCGAAGAGTCTCTTGGTCTGTAGGGCGCTCCTGATGCGGCTGTTGACCAGGCGTCGATTGGCGACAGTAGATGACTTTGCCCTGGTGATGAGCTTCTCGATCATAGGACGAAGCTCCTTGGCCTTGGCGGTAGTAGTAGAGATGCGGCCATCACGGATGAGGTTGCATGCCAGAGAAGCCATGAGAGCGTTCCTCTGGTTATTCTCTCGTCCGAACTTTCGCTTGTTTGAATGATGCCTCATATAAACTTCTAAGTTATTGCTTTAACGTGATGCCGTGCTGGGCCAGGAGCTTCTTGATCTCCTGGACGCCCTTGGCACCGAGTCCGTCGATGTCCATGATATCCGACTCCTTTTTGCGGGCGAGACCTCCGAGCGTGCGGATATTGGCGTTCCCGAGAGCTTTGGCCGTCCTTGACGAGAAGCCGAGCGAGTCTATCCTAGTCTTGAGGAGCTCCTCATCTATGTTCTTGAGCGAACCCTCTGCCTTCTCGGGTTTCGCATCAGAAGCCTGCTCGCCGGCCTCGGTCTCAGTCGTAGGCTCGGTAAATCCTACTACAGCCTTGAGTTGGGTGATCATGATCGATATAGCCTGCTCCAGCGCCTCGCGCGGAGAGAGCGTCCCATCGGTCTCGATCGAGAGACGGAGCCTGTTGAAATCAGTCCTGTCTCCGACGCGCATGTTCTCCACCTCATAGTTGGCCTTGCGGATAGGTGTGAAGGCGGCATCGAGCGTGATCGAACCGATGTCGACGCGCTCTTTCTGGATGACTTCCTTGGGGACGTATCCGATACCCTTCTCGACAGTGATCTCTACACTGAGCTCGGAAGACTTGTCGGTGAGCGAGGCGATCTGAAGCTCAGGATTGAGGATCTCGACTTGTCCAGGCACATCGATATCTCCCGCGGTGATGTCCTTGACTCCTTTGGCCTTGATCATGCAGACGACAGGCTCGTCTGATGACAGACGGATACGGACTTTCTTGAGAGCAAGAAGGATAGCGATGACGTCCTCCTTTACGCCGCTTATGGAAGAAAACTCATGGTCTACGCCCTCAATCTTGACCTTGGTGATGGCCGCTCCTGGTAGAGATGAGAGTACGATACGGCGAAGCGAATTGCCGAGGGTATGGCCATAGCCCGGATAGAGACCGTCTATTTCATAAGTCCCCATAGTCCCCTGTTCGGTGACTACCTTGGGCTTGGATGGGAGGATGATGTCGTAGCTCATAGTGATATAGGTAAGACGATTAATTATACATTAAAAAGCTCATTTGTCTAGCGGGTGTAGAATTCGAGCACTGACCCGAGGTCGAACAGAAGCTCGCTCTCTTCTGCCTGAGGCTCGCCCTCTATCGTTATCTGCTTTGCGTCTCCATCAAACTTCATCCACGAAGGATGCTTGGTCTCCTTGATCGTCTCATCGAGCTTTGCGAATATAGCCTTGGATTTGCTCCCTTCTCGTATGGTGATGACATCGCCTATACGTACGCTATATGAAGGCACCGTGACGATGGATCCGTTGACGCACAGATGTCCATGAGAGACCATCTGACGTGCCGCGGCGCGGCTCAGAGTCAGGCCGGCACGAAGCGCGACATTGTCCAGCCGGCTTTCGAGCAAGCGGAGGAGGTTCTTCGCGTTGTTTCCGGGAGTGCTCAAGGCTTTCTGTACATAGCGGCTGAACTGCCCTGCCGCGACTCCATAGCTGTAGCGTGCCTTCTGCTTTTCGAGCATCTGCTTGCCGTATTCGCTCTTGGCCCCAGGACGACGTCCTTTGGTGGGTCCTGCCTTAGCCTGTGAACGCATAGCGAATTTCTGCGTCTGCGTCTTGCGGAAGATAGGCGCTCCGAGGTATCTGGCTTTTTTGTATCGAGGTCCGATTTTCATGGTGATGATATGAAAAAAAGTAGGGTCTTATACTCTGCGTGGCTTCTTTGGTTTGGGGCCGTTGAATGGGATCGGTGTCTCGTCCTTGATCGAAGTGATTGCGACGCCCTTGCTGATAAAACCGCGGATAGCTGACTCACGGCCCGATCCGACGCCTTTGACTACGACGGAGATCTCCTTGAGGCCGATGGCTTGCGCGCGCAGAGCAAGCGTCTCTCCGACCTTGGCCGCGGCAAAAGGCGTGCCCTTTTTGGCTCCACGGAATCCCGCGCCACCCGAGGATCCCCACATGAGGACGTTGCCGCCAGTGTCGGTCAAGCAGACTTTGGTGTTGTTGTACGTCGACTGGACATGGAGGATTCCTGACTCGACGCGCTTCTTGCTCGAAACCACCGGAGCCTTGTCTGCTCCAGACTTCGATTCTGCCCCTTCAGTTGTCACGATCCTCTTTTTGCCCATAAAATTTAGTGTGGATTCGTATCTATTAGTATCATTCGAATAATTCGTATCCTCCTTCGCGTGAAGCTTCGGAGGACAAGTACTCGTATCGACTTACTTCTTCTCCTCTTTCCTCTTACCGGATCCCATGGTCTTCCTGACGTTGCCTCTGACGGTACGGGAGTTGGTCTTGGTCCTCTGACCTCGTGCGGGGAGGTGGCGGGCATGACGATTGCCTCGGTATGACTTGATGTCCTTGAGACGCTTGACATTGCCGGCTACCTCGCGCTTGAGATCTCCCTCGATCTTATAGCTCTCGACGAGCTTACGGATCTCGTTCTCCTGCTCCACAGTGAGGTCCTTGGGCTTGGTGCTCGGGTCGACCTTGGCTACCGAGAGTATGGAGCGCGCACGCGAGCGTCCTACGCCATAGATCGCCGTGAGAGCGATCTCAAGTCTCTTGGTATCAGGAAGGGTTATGCCGAGGATTCTCATAAGATGATATGAAATGGTGTTAGGTAGTGGATTATCCTTGCCTCTGCTTGTGGCGAGGGTTGGATTTGCATATGACATACACATAGCCGCCTCTGCGCACGACGACGCACTTGGGACACTTCTTTTTGACTGATGCTTTGACTCTCATGAAATTTAAAATCTGCGCCTGATCCGAGCTCGTCCACCGTATGGATCGATCTCGAGCTCGACTTTGTCCCCTACGAGAACACGGATGCGATTCATCCGCATTTTGCCGGCGAGGTAGGCGAGCACGACATCATCAGCGTTGTCCAAACGTACTTTGAACAGCGTGTCGGGAAGTGCTTCTACGACAGTGCCAGTAGCGGGAGTTTTCGATGTGGGCGCGTTATCCATGCGTATGTACGCGTCAAAAGATACTAGCAAACTATGCTTATTCAGTCAATACCTCGATATGTACACGGTCCGGATCTGCGGGGACTCGTGCCCACGGAGGCGTTATTTGGCCTGAGCTTTTTTCGATATCTATGACGGGCTTGTACGACCTCAGCACGTCAGATGTCTCGGACAGGGCCAATCCTGCCAGCTTTGTCTTGATCTCATCTACCGGTATCGACCCTACCAGTGCCGCCTTGCCTGCCAGCTTGATGATCAGGTTATTCTTCTTCTCGGGAGAGAAGTCCTTCTGATTGGCGATGCTGAAATCGAGCGTTCCGATAGAGGCTGCTGTGTAGCCGAATTCGGCGAAGGCGTCGATGGCTTCCTTGCCCATGATGCGTTCGACGAGGACGTCTTCTCTGAGGAGAAGCGCGTACACAGTGCCCTGGACTGTTATCGTCGCGGATCCGGCGCTCGCCGCGCCGATGGTCGGCGCGGAGAACGATGAGACGTATCCGTCGTCATAGGTGATGTATCCATCCGGAAGGGTCCCTGCGACCTGGGATATAGCTGATGCGATGATCTCCTGCTGGAGACGAGCCGTCGTCGATGCAACCACTGCGGGATCGACGACTTTCTTTGTACCTACGAATCCACCAGTGATGTCTGTATTGATCCGTGCGTACATCGTCTCGTAGCGAGGGGTTCCCTTGTACGCGACGATGGTGAATTGCTCGAGCGTATCTGTCTTGGCGATGTCGTATTCTTGTCCAGGCTTGTCGGCTGTGACTGTGGTCACGATACTTCCCGGCTTGAGCGAAGAGCCCGATCCGGTATAACCAGGTATGACGACTGAGCTCGTGAGGCGATAGACTCGACCAGCCTCGCTCGCGAGTCTCGTCCCGGCGATGAGGCGCTGAGACTGCGAGCTGTAGGCGTTGTATATCGTGACTTTACCGCTCGAACTGAGCGACACTGCGGGACCATCGACCGCTGAGACAGTAGCCGACGCGGACTTATTGACCGCTCCGATCTCATAGGAGAGACCCGTCTCCTGAGCGTGCTGTAGCACATACGTACCATCGACATCTGTCTGGATGGTTTTGGGTACGAGCGCGAATGTCGCTTGAGAGAAATACATGGAGGTCACATACCCTATCGCCGCGATTAGCACGAGGGCGCCGATGACGATGAGAGGCCATCGTCTCGCGCGAGATCGATGGGTCGTCTTGCGGGGAGGAGTGACCGATATCCGAGGCGTGGGATCGGTAGATTCGGCCGGAGGAGCTTTCCTCGTGTCCTGAGTTCGGCGGACATCCGGTGTGGCGATAGGCACTGATCTGCCCGAAGCGCGTCTGCGAGGCGCCTCGATGGGGGCTGATATGCTATTGCGCTCGATGGGTATATCCCGGATGGAGCGATGGTTGCTGGGAACGATGTCCTGGACTCTGCGAGGCATAGTGGTACTACTATATCATGCAGCTGACTGGCTTTCCATAGTGTGAATAGCGATCGCGTAGAGACCTGTCGTGCGGAGGCGTTCCGCATGAGCGTCAAAGCATACGTATGGAGTGAGCTCATCGAGCGAAAGCGGCTTGAGAGCGCTCTCTGGGTATGCGCGACTGAGCAACCTCATGAAGAAGTCCTCATGCGATCGCGCCGAAGTGATGATAGTCCGCGGCAATGATCCCGAAGAAGCGGGTCCCTTGACGAGTGCCGACAGATCCTCTGTCCATGTAGCCCCGATACGCTCCACGATCTGCGCCTCACGGTCTGCGTGATCGGGATCCATATTCCCGCTGATGCTCATATTGAGGATCGACTCCGCTGTGTACGCATCGACGTGCGCCTCGCGAGCGATAGTGCGTATCACGCCGTTGACTCCGAAGGGATATGATCCCGAAAATCGACACACTCCGTCCTGGATGAGAGCCACATCGGTGAGTTCGCCGTGGATATGTATGAGCGCGTATGTCCGCTCCTTTTCCATGGCTACGCCGAGACCGATATGCTGCAAGAAGAGCGATGAATGGAAATATACATGCCTATGCCGCACGGCATGTCGCACCGCATCGATGAAGCGATCGATCATCCTGCCGCCGGCAACGCTCGCGACAAAGGAAATATCGAGCTTCTCTGCGGGATGATCCTGCCACTGCGCCACTGAGTATCCGTTGAGCCGAACATCGAATATCTTCTCCTCGATGATGCGTATGTCCTTGTCCCCGGCCTCGGCTATCAGCTTGCGTCTGTCTTCAGCGATGAGCTTCTCGATATAGTCCTTGTTCACTGTCCGACGTCTGTCGAATGTGGTGGAGATGGTCTTTGCGTTGGAGATGATCCACGGGGAGGAGAGCACGTAGTGGACATTGGCTATATGGCGAGGGAACGTCTTGTCGTGCGAGTGTCGGGCGCGCACGTGGATGATCGTGTCGGCGACCGCCTGTTCGACGGCGAGTAGGGCTTCCTTGATCAGATATCCGCTCCGCGCATGTGATTTGTACACGATAGGAAAATCTCGCGTGAAGACGATCGTGCTCTGATTGCCATGATAGAGAGCGAGCGCGCTCCTCACGACAGAGCTCTGGACGTCGATGATGAGCGAGAGTCGATCTGATTTTTTGTGCGAGAAGAACATCGAGCCTAGTATATCACACAATCCGCTCTGAGTTCTCTCGATCCGAAGCGTGGATCAGGCGAGCACAGCCTTGATCCTCCTCACGCCTTGCGATGACGCCTCCTCCTTCTGGATCTTGAACCTCCACTTACCCTCGGGCCCGGCGAGCTCGCTCGTATTCCCGACATGCGGCCCCCCGCAGAACTCTTTGGAGTAGGCGGACTCTAGAGTTTGACCCACATAATATATAGATATCTGATCGCCGTATTTCTCTCCGAAGAAATGCCGTGCTCCCGTCTTCTCTGCTTCTTCGCGCGGGAGAGTGACCTGGTTGACCGGCAGTGCCGCGACTATCTTGTCATTGACGATGTCTTCGACGCGCTTCCGCTGCTCATCAGTCAGTTTCTGGCCGGTAAAATCGAACCGCAACCGTTCAGCGGTGATGTTCGATCCTTTCTGATCGCCCTGCTCCTCGCCGAGGACGTCGTGGAGAGCCTGGTGCAGGAGATGCGTCGCTGTGTGATATCTGACCACCATCGGGTCGTCAGCATCCGCGAGCCCGCCCTTGAATTTCTGCTCTGCGCCGGCGCGAGACTTTATGCGATGCGCATCCATGCGATTTTTGAACTGCTCCTCATCGACATCTAATCCTTTTTCGGTGGCCAATTCCTTGATGAGCTCAAAAGGAAAACCAAATGTAGTGAACAATTCAAATACAACAGAAGGAGGAAGTTCGCTTTTTATGATATTCCCCTTTTCGCCATGGCTGATTCGCCAATTGAACTCCTTCAAACCTTGCACGAGAGTTTCTGCGAATTTCTCTGACTCCTCATTGATTGTGTACTTTATCTGTTCTTTCTTCTGAATAAGCTCTGGATACGCGGCCGAATACATATCCGTCAACGTATCGACGAACTTGGAGATACGCGGGCCATCTAGTTTCTTGTCTGTAGTATTGACGACCGCTCGACGGATCAAACGTCGCAGGATATATCCCCTATCCGTATTGGAAGGGACGACTCCGTCGGCGATGAGGAATACGGCCGCGCGCAGATGATCGGCGATGATGCGCTTGTTGCGGAGAAGATTGTCGGCGTCTTTCATCAGATCCATCACCGGCTTGAGCAGATCAGTATCATAGATGTTGTCTACTCCCTGCAGTACTGTCGCCAGCCTCTCGAGGCCAGCTCCGGTATCTACATTCTTCTGGCTCAACCTGCCGACGATGGCACCGTCCTTCTTCTCGAACTCCATGAAGACGTCATTCCAGATCTCCACGACCTTCTTGTCATCATCTGCTTTTTGGAATTTGTCGGGTGAGAGATCGCCGAGACCATCCGCGGTGATATCATAGAACATCTCCGTGCATGGGCCCGTAGGACCTGTCCAGCCATCTTTGCCGTTCTTCACAGCAGGCCACCAATTGGAATCTGCACCCTTGAAGTAGATACGATGCTCCGGCACACCCATGCTCTTCCAGATATCGGCCGACGTCGTGTCCTTCTCGGCGTTCTCATCTCCAGCGAAGACCGTGATGTAGAGGCGACGCGGATCCAGGCCCAACCCCTCTTCTTTGGACGTCAGAAATTCGTAGCTCCACGCTATGGCTTCTTTCTTGAAATAATCTCCCAAAGACCAATTCCCCAGCATCTCAAAGAACGTGGCATGCGTCGCATCGCCGACTTCGTCTATATCTATAGTACGGATGCATTTTTGGGTATCGACCAAGCGCTTTCCTGCTGGGTGCGACTCACCCAAAAGATATGGTACCAACGGCTGCATGCCCGCTGTGTTGAAGAGTGTCGAATTGGTCACACCTCTATCGTCAGTTGTCACCAAAGACGCTGAAGGTATGATGGCGTGTTCGCGCTTTCGGAAAAATTCCAGGAATCGCGCACGGATCTCGGCTGAGGAAAGTCTCTGATTCATGGCGTCATACTAGCAGAAATATGGGACGCTTTCCAACGTCGGACGTGCTGAGGCGCGAGAGTCTGGAGTCCTTGAAATATGCGATGAGAATCTCCTATAGGCTTTCTTGGACTGAGCACACGATGATCAGCTACGATGAGCCAGTTTTTCCAGTCGAGCGATGTCGTCCTCGATAGCTCTGATGCCCTCCGCGAAGAATGCGGGATCACTGACATCTATACCGATCTCCATGAGTATGTTCTCCGGCGTATCCTTGCCTCCGGCTGAGAGAAATTGCTCGATCTTGTTCCAAAATGACGGATCCTGTCGATAGCGCCTCAGGAGCGCCCTAGAGACTAGCATGCCGTACGCATATGAATAGACGTAGAAGAAGCGGCGGATATGATTCCACTGCACGAACATCAGACCATCGTCAGGGATCAACTCGAAGACAGGGCCGAGATATGCCTGCATATGCTTGTTGTGGATGGCGCATATCTCCTCCTTGGATACAAATCCCTTGTCGCGCACAGCCTGATGCAGCTCCAGTTCGAAGCCGAAGCAAGCGATCTGACGGAAGACCGTGGAGACGCTGTCATTGACACGATCATGTAGGATGATGATCTGCTCATCTTCAGGCAGCGTATCGATGATGGCATCTGCCGCTATAGCCTCGAAGAGGGTGCTGGCCGTCTCTGCGAGCGAGTACGAATATTCTGAGTAGATCGGCCCCTGGGCCTTGGACATCTCTGTATGGAAAGCGTGACCCATCTCATGAGCGAACGTCGTGAATGAGCGCAATGTATCGACGTGATTGAGGAGCACCATAGTCGGGTAGCCGTATGAGCCAGAGCAGAATGCGCCGCTATCCTTGCCTTGCCGCGGCGGAGCGTCTACCCTCCCCTCTGCGACCATCGCGTCCAGGATGCCTGCGTATTTCGGATTGATCGCGCCAAAGGTGTTCCTGAGGATACCGAAAGACTCGTGGAATGAATACGTCGAAGTCGTGCGACCGATCTTGGCGGCGCGGTCCCAGTAGCCGAGCTTATCCTGTTTCAAGAGCTTGGCTTTGATGGCATGGAATCGGTGGGCGACACGGAAATGATCCTCGACGACCTTGATCAGGCTATCCACCACGGCAGGATCGTTGCGGTATTCCTCGACAGTGCTTTGATATGGGGTCTTGAAGCCGCGTAGATCGTCATCTATCTTCTTGTCTATGAAGACAGCGTTGATCTCGCCTTCGGCGAATCCGGACACACTCCTGAGCTGTTCGTACGCGAGCAAGGCGAGTTCCCTGCGCGTGGCGGCCGTGTCCTGTTCGGCGATGAGATTGAGAGCCTCTGATAGCGGGAGATTGCGACCTTGCCAGACCACGGTACGCTCGCCGAGCAGTTTCTCTACCTGTGTGATCCAGAACTGACGGGATGGGAGGCGCTTGAGGGCGAGGATCCTCTCCTCAGCCAGAGAGAGCTTGTGCGCGGCATCCTCAAAAGCGCACTTCAGGGTGAATCTGTGCTTCGTCAGACGGCTATCTGCGAGGAATCTCTCCTGTGTCTCCATCGGTATGGTGCCGAGCGCCAGTATGAAGGATTGGATCTCGTTGGTCAGCACAGCGACACGCTGAGACAGGAGCGACATCTTGGCGCTAATTGCAGGATCAGCGCTATCGATGCTCTGCGCGTAGTGGAAATAATAATACGGCTTAGGGATGATGATGGCATAGAGACGCTCGAACTCATCGAGTGCGGTCGCTAGCAGGGCTGCGTCGCTGAGGTAGGCCTTGTCCGGAGTATCGTATTTCTCGGAGAATGCGGCGACAGCAGACTCGACGTGACGGATATCGGCCTCGATCTGGGGATCGTCAGGTGAATCATAGAATATGCTCAAGTCCCATGTCAGCGAGGATGTCGCAGGTGTGGTTTTTTTCGTCATATGAATTTCTTCAGGGTATTGAAGTCCTCTTTGTGCACATCCCTCATGCCGCCGTTGTAGAGCGCGCTCGCAGGGTGATATAGCGTCACGATGGTCAGCGGTCGAGGTTGGCGTTCCTCGTCGAAATATGCCGTCTCAAAGGACTTGCCATGTATCTTGCTGATGGGTTCGAGCTCCATGTCGAGGTCGTACCGCTGCATGACATAGCCCATACTGTGCCTCCCGAGCGTGACGATGACCTTGGGTTGGATGATCTGGACCTGTCTGTCGAGAAATGGCGAATAGTGAGCGATCTCCTCGGGCGTCGGATCGCGATTCTCCGGAGGACGATCCTTGACGATATTGGTGATGTAGACATCCTCGCGCTTGAGGCCGATGGACTCGATGAGCTCGGTCAGGAACTTCCCTGCCGCTCCACAGAACGGCTTGCCCATCTTGGCTTCGTTGAGACCCGGCGCTTCGCCGACGAACATGATGGTCGCGTCGTGACTCCCTTCGCCTACGACGGGATAGTATCCGTTCGTTCTTCGATATTCATAGAGCGGAGACTGCTCGAACCCTATCAGCTCGTCACGGATCTGCTTGAGGCGGTCGTATTTGGTCGGAGCATCAGCCATGCGGCCATCATAGCAGGAATGAGAAGTAAATAAAAAGGCTCATCTCTTCTCACCGACGACCATCGTTGCCTCCTCAATGATCTTGGCGACATCCGCATCGGAACGTACGCCCGCCTCGTGGAGTATCTCCGGTCGCCTGATCAGATCGGCGCAGGTGATGATATTACGACCGATGAGGTCCTTCTTCTGCTGATGCGTGAGGGATGTGAGGCAAGTGATAGGATGCAGGCCGAGCTCCTCGATGAGCGCATGCAGATTGCCGGTGGAGGGATAATTCCAGCCGATCAGCTTGAGACCGTTGCATGAACCGTACTTGATCGCCTGATCGGTGAACTTGGTGTTGGTGAAGAGCCAGCGCTCGGACAGCTTTCTCGTCGTACCGCCGAAGTCGAACTGGTTCTGCGCGATGTCGTCGAAGCGCGCCTTGACGTAGAGGGCGACCTTGACGTCAGAGCGTAGGCCGAACTCATTGTGGAACTTGGCCTCGACCATGGCGAGCGCACCCCCCTTCCAAGCGACTACATCTACCTCGTGCTCGATACAGGCACCCATGACATGCTGGTCAGTCAGCGTCTCGTAGCCCCACGCGTGGAAGATCCGTCCGATCAATCTTTCGAACGGGAACCCATCTGGTCCGAGCTCCGCGAGCGCCCTGCGCAGGGAGTATTTGACCGCGATGTGGAATGAATGCTTGTGCAGGAGCGAGAAGGCGTGCCTATATATCTCAGTAGTCGTCATGCCATCCTTCATATGATCCTCCACCTTGCGCAGGATCTCCTCGATCGTCTGATCAGAAGCGCCCGCACGCCTGAGCGAGTTGACCAGCTTCTCCTCTTCGAAGAGTTGCTGGGTCCCATCGGACTTCGTGATCATCATGAGGTGATTCATGACACCAATTGTATATTGAAAGATTGATCCAGCCAAGGGCAGAATGCGCCCATGTATGGTGGGATTGAACATTGAAAGATTAGGATATGACCCCTCCTCCGACGCAAACTTCCCCGTCATATATCACCAATGATTGCCCTGACGCCAATAATTCGGCTTCTTCGAGAAATCCGACGATAGCCGATCTGCTCACGGTGTCTATCTCCTTGAATACGATCTTCTCCAACACTTGCCTATACCTCCCTCGCGCATGATATATCTTCCCGATCACAGGCGCCTCGCCTATCCAGTTCGTCTCCCCGATCGAGATGCGAGCATCATCGGCTCTGTGCGGTGAATTTTTAATCCCGCCCTTGGCGGGGTTAATTTTTAATTTTAAATTTTCAATTTTCGTCCTATGTCCGACTACGATCGTATTTTTCTCGACGTCTTTTGCTATCACGAAATACCGCTCATCATGCGGCGTCTTTTCTGTGATCGTGAACCCGTGACGCTCGCCGAGCGTGAAGAGCGCCGCACCCGGATGATGCCCTACGACTTCCCCATCTTCTCCGAGCACATCGCCTCTTGTCGTTCCGATGTAGTGCGAGAGGAATTCCTTCATATTCACCATGCCAAGGAAGCAGATACCCTGGCTATCCTTCTTCTCCGCCGTCGGCAGTCCGAACTTCCGTGCCAACGCGCGAACCTCCGGCTTGGTCAGATGTCCTATAGGAAAAAGGATGTGTGGCAATTGATCGGTGCGGATATTCCAGAGGAAATACGATTGGTCCTTGTTCTTGTCAACGCCTGCTTCCAAGGAATAATCCTCATCTTTTTGACTTCGAGTTTCCACCTTCGTTCCTCCCTTCGGTCGAGCTACGGCGGACGAGTCGGATTTCTGATTTCGGATTTGCGCATAGTGCCCTGTCGCCACATAGTTGGCGCCATGCTCCATAGCCCATTCATAGAATGCGCCGAACTTGATCTCCTTGTTGCACATGACGTCCGGATTGGGCGTGCGTCCGGCTTTGTATTCAGCTATCAGATAGTCCGCCACGCCACGCTTGTATTCCTCCTGGAGATCGAGCGTGACAAATGGTATATCCAGTCGAGCGGCGACGCGCATAGCATCGCGACGCTCCTCTTTCCAGGTACACGGAAGCCATTCCGGCTGCCAAGTACGGATGAATACGCCCGTCACGTCATAGCCTGCTTTGAGCAGTAAAGCAGCGGCTACAGAGCTATCTACCCCGCCAGAGAGCCCTACGAATACGCGCTTACCGCCGTTCCCGCAGGGTAGACCTGCGTACGCAGGTCTACCCTGCGTGGTTGTAGCTTGACTTTTCATCTCGGGTATGCTATCATATATACAGAAGGTTGGCTATGTCAGCTGACCGAACAAACCAAGGAGAACCCCATTTCGGGGACAGAAGAAAGAGATAGTACCTATGAAAATCAACGTGTTGGTAGTCAGCGAAAACGAACAGACTCGTCTCGATGTGGCTCGTATCTTCGAGCTCGGAGGCCACCAGGTCCTCAATGCTCGGACGATCAATCAAGCGCGAGGATCGATGATCCAGAACATGGATTCGCTCGACGCGATCATCATAGACATGGATGTGATGTCTGAGTTCGATATCGAGTCAGCGATGAATACCGCGCGGAGCGCCCGGATCATCATGCTGTCGAGTGCCAATCCAGCCGAAGGCTCGCTGAGCGATCCTCTGTGCCAGATCATTCGATTCTCGAAAAAGTCTGAGCTTGCGACACTGGAAAAATTCCTCGTCGCACGCAAGCATGAAGGACACCCCGTCATCGCTGTAGCGGCCTGATAGTTCTTTGCAACAAGCCGGAAGGATATCCCTTCCGGCTTTTTTCATTATATAAAGGGTATTCATGCCACGGACGGCCCCGCACATGGAGTTAATTTTTCTCTCTCTTCGTTCTCCGGCCTGGCACAGGACTACCCACTCTCACTGCAGATACTTGGCCTTGTTGGCGACATGCTCATCATGCGTCGCCGCGTAGTGCGTCACGCCTGTACGGTCGGCGAGATAGTAGAGATACTCCCCAATCTCAGGATAGAGCGCTGCTCTGATCGCGTCGATGCCTGGGTTGGATATAGGCCCGATGGGCAGACCCTTGTTCTTGTACGTATTGTATGGAGAGGAAGTCGCCAGATCGTCTCGCGTGAGCTGGCTCGATCCTTTGCCGAATAGATAGTAAAATGGCGCGTCGACCTGGAGCGGCATATCTATCTCTATGCGTTTCCAGAGCACGCCCGATATCATCCTCCTGTCTTCCGAGTTGTTCGCCTCCTCCTCGAGGATAGATGCCATCACGAGGATATCCTTGAGCGCATGAGTCGATGAAGCGATCTCACCCATGATCTCGCCGACCTTCTCGTCGAATTGGCCTTTCATGGCGGATACGATCTCAGTAGGACTCACGTCAGGATCGAAGAAATACGTCTCAGGAAACAAGTACCCTTCGGCCTTGCGAGCTTCAGATATGAATGACTCAGTATCGAAGTCAGGAATGGCGCGCTTGATGATCGTGGCGATCTCATTGGAGCTGGATCCCTCGGGAATGGTGACCTTGATCTTGTGGAGGTCGCTCTTGCCATATGCCATTCGATACGCGACACGCAGAGCCGACTGAGGTTCATCGAACAGATAGCTCCCTGCCTGGATGCCTTTGCCATCATGGAGCAGGACCACGTAGGCCTTGTACATAAATGGCGAGCGGACGATACCCTTGTCCGCGAGCAGGTCCGCTGCTTGTCCCACAGTCATATCTGTCGGGATGCGCACGATAGATCCACGGGGGAACCCTGCCGGGGATACCGACAGGGCTGTCATGCCGCCGACGAGGAATAGAGCTATGAGAGCGCTTACGAGGATGACCAGGCGCGATGAACGCATCAAGCGGCGGAGCATCGGGAGGGGGCCACGTCTGCGACGGTTCGCGGCATGGAAATCTGGGATGAATTTGAGGTGTGTCCTATGCATATAGATATCAGGGGGATAATGCCTACGATCAGGTCCACCCTGTGTGCGGCATCAGATCGGTAGATTTGTAGGTGCCTCACCCTTCTTGGATGGGATGCGCTCCAGGGTCGGCGTAGCCGCCACTGACCCTGGGAAGTGGTAGATCGTCGCCAACTCCTCGGTATTGAGCACGATCGGCGTACCGCTATATGGCGGGTAGAAGAATGAGCGGCGCTTGTACATGGCGATCGCCTCAGCCGACCAGCGGTTGCGACGAGTATCCTTGTAGTCGTCCCATGGGTTGCTCAGACGATGATGCCAGACTTTGCCATTGGGCTTGAACCCATTGAGGTGTTCGGTGTTGAAATGCTTCATGTTGCCGATGATGCCGCCGATGCCGAAAGGCGTGTTGAAATACTCCCGCTTGGCGATATAGATGAAGCGGATGCCGACATCGAAGCCGAGCTTGCTCACGCTACGTTCGACAGCTTCGATGATGACTTGTTCGCCTTTGGAGAGCGTCGGGCCAACCGGGAATTTGCCCTCTTCCGGAGGGGTACCGGAGATCTTCGTCTTGGCATCGCGGACCATGATCTCGTTGACGATCTTCTTGGCCTGATCCTGCCAGGCATCAGTCTTCTTGAACCAGTGGCCGGGCTTCCTCTGCTCCTTCTTGTGCGCGCGTATCGGTATCTGCATCCAGACCTGCTGATTGGGGCCGACACTGCCGAAGAACTCCAGGAGCGGCAGGAGCGGATCCACCTTGAACTCCTCCTTGGGATCCTTGTCGAGCCCGTAGTCGACATACGTCTTGATCGGATATGCGTCTTCCTTGGTCAGCGCGAACTCGGCCGCCCAGACCTTCATCGTCTTGGCGTCAAAATGGACCGAGCGCGTATAGTCCTCAGCCTCATGGACCTCGATGCCGGGAAATTGAGAATAGAGAGCGGACATGACGCCGTGCTTGCGCGCGTCCTCTGTCCAGATGAAGAACTTGACCCGACCTTCGATAGAGGCGATCTCGAGGGAATACCACGGCCTCGTCTCACCGCTCCAGTACTGCTTGAACGCACTGCCATCTGATGTATTGTGGAGCGACTGCAGGAAGACCTCCATCGCAAGCGGAGACTTGAACGTATCGCGTGGCAGACGGATCTCCAGGAGAGCGCGTTTGACGCTAAAATAATTCTTGGAACGGACATAATTGACCCACAACGGCCAAAGGATCATACCGAGAATGATCGCCAGGAGGACGGGCGAAGCGAATATGATGTATTGCAGAGACTGAGGGAGGATCGACGACTGGAAATCATCGACCAGCCACGGGAAGAATTGTTCGATGGACATGACATAAGTTTACAATTAAAAGTCAAAAGTGCAAAGTTGGTTAAACTCCGCACTTTTCACTGTAAACTACGAATTTTCCTTATGCCGCTACCGAATACTTGCCTTCTTTGTCTTTCTTGAAATATTTCGGGTTCTGGAGATTGACGGCGATGGTGTTCTCCTTGACGTAGCGTTCCTTCATGACCTTGGCGACGATGTCGTCCTTGGTCATAGGGCCATGCTTCTCGATGACAGACCGTATGACATCTCGAACGATGCCGGGAGCATAGCCCCACTCAGCGAGAGCGTAGAGGCCGCGGCCGACGAGCACAAAACGCTTGTCCTTGATGAGCTCATTGTGCGTAGTGGCGACGTGGGCCTTCTTGTCGAACATCTTCTCGATCTGTTTGGCGACATCTCTGAAGTGGATCGGGGATCCGTGCTTCCTGATGACGAGGAACGCGTAGTCGCGCATGCCTTTGGTCCTGATGTTGGATGATCGAGACTTGCCCCAATCGCCGAGCGTATTCTTGCCGATGGCCTTGGACAGGGCGAGCCAGCGCTTCATGATCTCCTGGTTCTTGTAGCGTTCGGAGACATCTTCGAGGTGATTGAGGAACTTATTGATGATCTCTGACTCAGGGAGCAAGTCATCGTTGCTGAGGCTGCCGTAGAGCTTGCGGAGAGCCTCCTCGACCTGGTTCGCGAGGGACTCATTGACATGCCAGCGATGAGAGAACTCGTCATCCTCTTTCTTCTTCTTGAATGGTTCGCCGACTACCAAGAGGAAATGGATGTGATTCTGGAAGCTCTTGTCCTTGGAGAGATGCCCGAGGAAATCATCCTCGACGACGACTCCTCCGAAAGCGTGGAGCAGGGTCTCGATCTCAGCGAACACTGCCTTCTCGACTTTGTATTCGTCGGACTTCTTGATCAGGTCGAGGGCGTAGTTCTCGATCTGGCGCACGCGTTCGCGAGTGATAGCGTATTTCTTGCCGATGGCATCGAGGGTCATACGACGGGTATCCGAACCGAGGCCGTACCTATGGATGATGACGTCGCGCGCACGATCAGGCAGTGAGGCGAGGAGTCTTTTCACGATCTGCTTGGGCTTGAAGGATACTGATGAGGATGCCATATGGATCTGATAGAGGTGTGCTAAATGGTGCGAATTAATGCCCCTATTTGTAGCACTTGCTTGTAATAAAGTCAATCTCGTGGGGATATGTTCCCCTTTTTTGGTCTACTTCGACGCCTCTATGGAGGCACGGTAGCGACCAGACCCAGGCTTGATGAATCAACTCTACCACATGCATGAAAAATCGTCAAACGCAGGTCTACCCTGCGTATCTAATCGACCACGATATTCACCAGCTTCTTGGGTACGACGATGACTTTCTTGATACCCTTCCCTTCGAGCCATTTCTTGACCTCGGGGAGATCCTTGGCCGTCGTTTCGAGGTCTGCGTCAGATGCCTCCGCGTCAGCGACGAACGACGCGCGGACTTTTCCATTCACCTGTACAATAATGGTCGTCTCCGCATCTATTACCAATGCCGGATTATATGTCGGCCATTCGGAAACATGGATTGATTTTTTGTTGCCCAACGATGACCACAATTCTTCGGTGACATGCGGCGCGAACGGCGCGAGCAATCGCAAGAATATCTCATAATCGGAATGCGCGATAGATTCCTGCTTCTCCAATTCATTCAAAGCTATCATGAGCGAGCTGACAGCAGTATTGAAGCGCATGGCTTCGATATCTTCGCTGACTTTCTTGATCGTTTTGTGGAGAGTACGAGTGATAAGTTCCGGGTTCCGAGTTCCGAGCATGTCATCCACCGCCCGAGACTCGGTACTCGGTACTCGGTACTCGGTACTATCAAGCTCTGTGAACATAACCCTTTCTATAAGCTTCCACACCCTCTCGATGAATCTCCTGGCTCCGGAGATATTGTCGGCATTCCAGGCGATCGGCTGATCGAAGGGTCCCATGAACATCTCATAGATACGCAGAGCATCGGCACCGACTTTCTCCACGATATCGTCGGGATTGATGACGTTGCCCTTGGACTTGGACATCTTGACGCCTCCCTCCGCGAGGATGAGGCCGTGGGATGTGCGCTTCTTGTACGGTTCGTCGGTCGGCACCAAACCGAGATCATAGAGGAACTTGTGCCAGAAGCGCGAATAGAGCAGGTGGAGCGTGGTGTGCTCCATGCCGCCGTTGTACCAATCGACTGGCGTCCAATAATCGAACGCCTCGCGATATTTGGAAATCGGGAATTGGAAATTGGAAACTCCTCGCATGATATATGCGAGGTAATACCAGCTCGAACCGGCCCAATTGGGCATCGTGTCGGTCTCGCGCGTGGCTTTGCCTTTGCAGGTCGGACACTTGGTATTCACCCACTTGGAAATCGCGGCCAGAGGCGACTCGCCCGTCTCTGTCGGCTTGTAATCCTTGACCTTTGGAAGCTTCACGGGCAAATCTTTCTCGGGTACGGGTACGATGCCGCATGTCTCGCAATGGATGACTGGTATGGGCTCACCCCAGTAGCGCTGGCGCGAGAAGACCCAGTCGCGGAGTTTGTAGGTCGTCACCCAGCGACCGCCGACCGACTCCGCGATCTCTTTCTTGATCTCATCGGAGCGTTTGCCGCTGAATCCGTCGGAATCGATGAGCAATCCATCGCCTGTGTAGCAATTCTGTCCGCGGAAATATTCCCAGGCACGTACGATGTCGGCTCGATTGGCGGTCTCGGCGACCTGGTCTGCAGAGACCCAGACCACGTCGTGAAGCTTTTTTTCTTCCTCGCTCATCTCGTCGCGCTCGCCGTTCTCCAGCTCGAAATATGCAATCTGGAAATGGGCGAAACGATTGACACCCTTCACCTGGTGATGGAACTGCGAATGGATCGTGCCGATCCTCTTCACGAACTTCGCGTTCTTGTACCCGGTCTCCTCATGTATCTCCCGCGCCCCAGCCGCCCCCAGTGACTCGCCGTCCTCTATCCCACCGACAATGAAGCCCTTCCAGTCGTTCGCTTTATAAAACGACATCAGGTATTTGTCCTCGGACCAGTGCTTGATGATGCACAGCGCCGCATCGCGCTCGACGAATGGCTTGTCTTTTTGCACAGCATCCGGACCTGCGGTCTGCACGCTCAATGACTGGATGACGTCTCTCATCGGCAACCCATATTTCTTGGCAAATACGAAATCACGCTCGTCATGCGCAGGCACCGCCATGACGGCGCCCGTGCCGTAGTCCGCGAGCACGTAATCGGCGATCCACACCGGAATTTCTTTCCCAGTAGCCGGATTGATAGCCTTGAAACCTTTCAATTCTATGCCAGTTTTCTCTTTGGAAATATCCGTACGCTCGATATCGGTCTTCTTTTTGACATCGGAAATGTAAGAGCGGGCTTCGTCTCGATTCAAGATGCAAGATTCATGATCCAAGAGTTCGGACACCAATGGATGCTCCGGCGCGAGCACTATATAAGTGACACCGTAAAGCGTGTCTGGGCGTGTAGTAAACACCGTGATCTCCTTCTTGTATCTTGTATCTTGGATCTTGAATCCGATCTCCGCTCCTTCACTCCTCCCGATCCAATTCCTCTGTTGGACCTTGATCTTCTCCAGAAATTCCGTCTTGTCCAGATCCTTGTCCAACCGATCCGCATACTTGGTGATCGCCAGCATCCACTGCTCCTTCTCGCGCTTTTCCACCGGCGTGCCACAGCGCTCGCAACAGCCGTCGATGACCTCTTCGTTGGCCAGACCGATGAGATCCTTGGGGCACCAGTTGATGGCCATCTTCTTCTTGTACGCGAGGCCCTTCTTGAGAAATTGCAGGAAGATCCACTGCGTCCACTTGTAGTATGCCGGATCGGTGGTATCGATCTCGCGCGACCAGTCAAATGAAAAGCCGAGCGCCTTGAGCTGTCTGCGAAATATATCGGTGTTCTTTTTGGTGACGATGGCTGGCTGGATACCGGTCTTGATGGCATAGTTCTCGGTCGGCAGCCCGAATGCGTCCCAGCCGATCGGGTACAGAACTTCATAACCCTCGCGGCGGCGCTTGCGCGCGATGATGTCCATAGCGGTATTGGAGCGGATATGGCCGACGTGGAGGCCGTCACCGGATGGATACGGGAACTCGATGAGGGCGTAGAACTTTTCCCTGGGCGCCGCGGCACCCTTCGGGTCGATGGCGCGATAGAGCTTCTGCTTGTCCCAGGCTTTCTGCCACTTGGGCTCTATCCTCTTGTGATCATAGACGGGAGGTTTCTGCGCCTCCTCTGATGGCTTCTTCATGGCTCATATCATAGCTCAATTATCGCCTATTTTCTAGATACGAAGAGGTCCCCGCGGACCAAGAGATCCACGGGGATTGCGACAACCCAACCCAACTTGTACCAACAACAACAATACGAATAACCATAACTACCATACGTATTGTGTCACTATTGCCCTGTGGCTACAAGTCGACTTATACACAGGTGACAAAAAGCGCCTCTCCGAAAAGAGGCGCCAGGGAGACCATCCTATCTAGCGAGGGATGCTCTCTACGAGTTCCCAGAGCGCCAGGATCACTGCTGCTGACACGAACATAATCAGGATTAGTAGGAATTTGCCGTCTCCGACAATCCCGCCATGATCTGATCGACAGCTGTGTTCATACCGCATCGGTCGATGCCGACGAGTGAATGGACTAATGTGCACAAGTGGCCTTTTGTTGGGGTTTGGAAAACCAAAAAGCCGAAGGAACTATTTCCCACGACTCTGACTGGTAGTATAGCATACTTGAGCCCAAAAAGCAAGTATTTTATAGCCAAGATATGGCTTTGTTGAGCTGTTATTTATGACATTGTAGGTGATCTTAGCGTGTAGAGAAGAGAGCTGTGTGGAAGCGTGACACATGGCGGTGCTTCGTTTTGCCAGTTTTCCTTAACAGAACTCACCTTCCACCTTCGCCTGGCCGTAGTATGTGCTTCAAGGTTTTGCGGCCGCGAGTCTCCTGTAAAGGCAATAATTAGCTGAAATTATCCTACACCTTAAACTCCACCACATCCCCATCCTTGACCACATACTCCTTCCCTTCCGTTCTTACCAGACCCTTGTCGCGCGCGGTGGCATATGATCCGGCGTCGAGGAGATCCCGCCAGAAGACGACTTCGGCACGGATGAATTTGTCCTTGAAATCGGTGTGAATAGCGGTGCCCGCCAGCGGCGCGGTCCAGCCGGCCGGGATAGTCCACCCGCGGGTCTCGTCCTCGCCTGTCGTGAAGTAGGTAATAAGGCCGAGCATTTCGTATCCAGCACGAATGAGTGCGTCCACTCCGCCCGGATCCGCACCCATGCCTGTGCGCATCTCGGTCTTTTCCGCATCAGACATATCGCGCAATTCATTCTCGATGCCCGCATCTACGATCACATAGGATGCATTTGTTTCTTTGAAAAAATTCATGAGCTTGTCCCAACGCTCGTCTTTGAGCTCATCGAGGTTGGTCCCACCGCTCTTCTTGTTGAGCACGTAGAGTATCTTCTTGGACGTGAGCAGGCACAGCTGTTTCAGGAATGGCGCTTCAGGTTCTTCGACGACGACACTAGAAGCCAATTTGCCGCCTTCTAGAATAGGGATCAGCTTATCGAGCAGGCCTTTTTCAATCAAGGCTTCCTTTTTGTTCTGCTTGATCTCTCGGGAAATATTAGAAAGCCGCTTTGTGACCGTCTCCAGGTCAGCCATGATGAGCTCAAGGTTGATGACGCCGATATCCTTGACCGGATCGATACCGCCATCGACGTGGATGATGTCGCTGTCCTCGAATATGCGCACGACCTCCGCGATGGCATCCGTCTCGCGGATGTTGGCGAGAAATTTGTTGCCGAGACCCTCGCCAGTCGAGGCACCCTTGACCAGGCCGGCGATATCGACGAACTCGACGGCGGCAGGAACCGTCTTGGCGGATTTGGAAAATTCGGAAAGCTTCCAGAGGCGTTCATCGGGCACGGCGACTACGCCGACCGACGGGTCGATCGTAGCGAAGGGATAGTTGGCGATGAGAACGCCCTTCTTGGTGAGCGCATTGAAGAGCGTCGATTTGCCGACGTTGGGAAGTCCGACGATGCCGATGGATAGTGACATGAGAGCAAGTGTAAAGTGAAACGTGGAATGTGTAAAGATGCGACCTAGGCTACTTGCATTATCTGGAAAGATGTGGTAGGTTCTGTTGCAGACGGTTCCTCGGAATCATCTACGGTCGACCCAGCCTGACAAGCAGAGGTTCCCCCGTTGGAGCTCAATCAAGAGAGGCAGAAAAGAATCGGCGCCCAAGCTGAGGACATTCTGTGAGCCATCCATAAATCACAGGCTGAGCAGAAGTCGTTTGTCCGTTTCTGCCCTGCCTTCGGAGAGGAGTCTCCCTGCATAGCTTTACCATCGACGATAAATCTCTAACGAGAAATGGGTCAGATGGGTACCGATCGTTATGCTGCATGCGAAAATGACTACTGGCCTTACATGCCACCACTGATAATCGCATGATCTCGAATGCTGTTTAGCGTTCGGGTACATACTCAAGTATTGTGTTCAGCGCTGAAGCAGACCTGGATAAGTTGCGACCGCGCCGAACATATATACCCCACAAGGCTAGCCCTCCCTGTAAAGGTCTTAGTCAAAACGGGAACTCTTGTTTCGATCCCCGCACGCATGTCGTGTGGGGATTTTTGTCACTGCATGATCCCCTTGAGAACATCCCCTTCCTCCCGCATGAATTCCTGCGCCGCTTCTTCCTGACTCATCCCCTTCTGCATCTTCTCCTGGATAGAGACCGCCATCTTCTGGAAGATCTCCGGATTCTTCTCGATCAATCCCAATAACCGATCCATCTCGGCTTCGGGAACTTTACCCTTGAGCTGTCTCTTGATGAGCGCCTTGGTGAAAAAATTGAGCATAGAGATACACTATACCCTACTTGTTATTTTCCAGACAACATTCATCCGTAGCAAAACGAGTAAACCCTACGATACATATAGACAAAAGTGTCATCATATGGTAGGGTTCTGCCCAGAATGGCCGCCGCGATAGCGGGTCGGTCACGATGATATCTGAAACCATCAACGAAAGAACACCAGCTCATGAAAATGAAATACCGCCTCGTCGGCAAAAGCGTCGCCACAGCGCTCATCGCCCTGTGCGCGATCCCGCTGTCGGCACAGACGCCCAACCCCGATCGAGACCACGACACGTGGCCGATGATCCCCTATACGGTATCCCTCCAGCGCCAAGCAGATCCGATCACCCTGATCATGAACGTCGATCCGGAGGATCAGTCCGCCGCGATGCAATTCCATGCGTCGTTGTCGAATACGCCGACCCTCCATGCCGGAGGAACGGTGCATTTCGTACGAGTGGCTCCCGAGGACGCGGAAACAGTCATGGGGTACTACCTGACCAACGGCGTCTTCAAGTACGTCCACGAGTCGCAACCGGCACTACCATTGGCGGCCCCGGGCCTCCCGTCGGATCCATACTTCCAATGGAACCCCTCTGACCCGCTCATTCCCTTCTTCAACAAGAACAATGGGGCATACGGCACATACTATGTGCGTGCGGATCAGTGGTACTACAACCAGTATGCCGGAGCGGACAGCACTATCTACAACGCTTACAACATCCTCCTCGGTGGTTACACTGAGCCGGGTGCGCCACGCACGGATGTACACGCAGTCGAAGCATGGCTCCAGTTCACCAACGACGTATCGTCGGTGCTTGTGGCGATCATGGATTCGGGTATCGCCTCGCATGAGGACCTTCTCGGCAACATCTGGACCAACACGGACGCGATCTACTACCCCGGGATAACCGATACTTCCGGCGGAGTACGCGTATCGACCGGTCTCGAGATCATCCCGGGACTCTTCGATGAGCAGGGACACGGCACCATGTGCGCGGGCATCGCCGGCGCAGTGGGCGACAACGGCATCGGGATCACCGGTCTGGGATGGAAATCCAGCATCATCCAGCTCGGAGCGCCACGATACTCCGAAGCTGAGTACATCATACTCATCGACTACGCGATCTTTCGCGGAGTCAAGGTGATCAACTGTAGCTGGAAGATCGGCCCCGCACCAGGCCTCGAACAGGCGATGAAGAACGCCGGAGAACAGCATGGCATCATCTTCACGGTCGCGGCGGACAACTCCGCGACGGATCATGATGTCAATGGTCTCCGCCCCCTGGCGTGGGGACTCCCCAACGTGATCGGCGTGACCTACACGGATCATAATGGCGTCCTAGATCCTTTCGCGGGATGGGGATCCACCAACGTCTTCATCGCCGCACCAGGTCGTCGCATCGTCTCAACGCTCTCGCTCAATTGGACCAATGTCGAGCCGGCCGGCGTCCCTGTCGTGACCAACGGCTATGCGTACTTCACCGGCACGTCATGCGCGACACCGATGATCACTATGGCGATCGCTTATATCAAGACCGTCTATCCGGATAGCACGCTCGACGATATCAAGTTAAGGCTCTACATGGGAGTCGATCGTGATCCGAGTCTCGTAGGCAAGACGGTGACAGGCGGCAGGCTCAATCTGTACAAGACATTGGCTTGGACCGAACCTACATGGGATTGGAACCCCGCGAACCAGTCACTGGATCTGACGGTCAGCCCCATCGGGACGTATTGGATCGAAAGCTCGACCAATATGGTCGACTGGACGACGATCACCAATCTGTCCACGACCGTGGCGTCCATGCCGATAGATCTCGCCGAACCTCAGCGGTTCTTCCGCTGGAAAGCTTCGAACGAGTAAACGGCGAGATACACACGACCGCCTTCAGTTTGACTGAAGGCGGTTTTTCTTTGCCAGACTGGAGCCTTGATCGTGCGTGAAGAGCGTACGCGGACAGAAGGCACTGCATGCGCTACTTCTTGGGCTTCATGAGCGGGAACATCTGCGTCTCACGGAGCGGCCTACCGGCGAGCGTAGCGAAGAGACGATCGCCTGTGCCAAATCCGAAGGCCGGCGGCATGGCATGCTCGAGCATCTCGACGAACTCCTCGTCAGGCATCATCGCTTCGGTATCGCCGGATTCGATGAGCTTCTTCTGCATATCAAAGCGCTCTCTCTGATCGATCGGATCATTGAGCTCGGCGAAGCCGTTGGTCATCTCGGCACCTGCCAGGATGAGCTGGGCGCGCAGAGTCTTGCGCGGATCAACGGGATCAGCCTTGGAAAGCGGTGAAACTAGCCGCGGATGGCCGACCAACCAGGCTGGGCCAGCGATCTGTTTCCTGCAGTATTTCCAGAGCGTGTCTGTGAGACGTTCCCTGTTGAGCCCGTCGTACTCCACCTTCAGCTCCTTTAGTTTGCTTTCTATATCCTGGTCAGACGCTTCGAATACATCTATGCCAGTCATCTCCCGGATAGTGTCCGCATAGTCTATGCGCTTCCATTGTCCCGAAAGATCGATGTTCTGACCCTTGATCTCGAATGAGAGCGTTCCGAATGACTCCTTGACGACTTCCTGTATGAGCTTTTCGGTGAAGGAGACGCCTTGTTCGAATGACATATACGACGCGTAGAATTCCAGATTGGTGAACTCTTGCGCATGTTCAGGACTGCTCCCTTCATTGCGATACAGTCGACCGATCTCAAAGGTGCGCGGGAAACCGGCCGCCATCAGCCTCTTTTGCCACAGCTCGCCGACCGAGATGCGCAGATATACCGGCAGATCATAATCGTTGTGATGAGTCTTGAAAGGAGTAGCCTCGGCACCACCGGTGGTCGTCTCCAGGGTCGGCGTCTCGACTTCGAGGAAACCTTCTCTCTTCAGGACTTCGCGCGTCTTGTCCCAAAATTTCGCTTTCTTATAGAATATGGCGCGCGCATCCGGATCCATGATGAAGTCCAGATACCTCTTGCGGAAGCGCTCATCAGGATCAGTGATGCCGTGCCATTTCTCCGGCAAGGGCAACAAAGACTTGGAAGCGATCGTCCATGATGACACGAGTATGCTCTGCTCGCCCTTGTTGGTGACGAACATCGTGCCGGTGACGCTGATGACGTCTCCCATATCTATAGCCTCGATGAACAACTGGAAGAGTTTCTGATCGAGGACGTCCTTCTTGAAGACTGCCTGGAAGGTCGCCTTGCCGTCGTCGAGGACGACGAAGAGGATGGCTCCCTGGCCACGGATCGCCATGACGCGACCGGCTAGATTGACCGTCGCGCCGGACTTCTCGTATTCGGCGAACTTAGCGCGCGCGTCGGCCAGACAATGATCGCGCGGTACTGAGACCGGATACGGATCCATGCCGGCCTTCTTGAGCGCTTCTAGTTTGGCTATCCGGACCGCGCGCAGTTCCTCGAGAGAAGACATGGGTGGATATGATGTTCTAGTTATTTGATAAGCTCTATCGTATAGTCGACTTTTCCTTTGGGTGTTGCGACCGAGACGACATCGCCTGCCTTGTGTCCGATCAGCGCCGCGCCTAGGGGCGACGCGTTGGAGATCTTGCCTTGGGCCATATCGGCCTCTTCAGATCCCACGATGGTATAGATGAATGACCTGGTATTGTCGCCTTCTTTGGTCAGACGTGCTGTCGATCCTACCGTGATGATGTCTCCTCCGCTAGACGCGGCTATGACAGCATTCTTGAGCAGGTCTTCTAGGCGTCCGATGCGATCTTCGACGATCGCCTGCTCCTCGCGTGCTTGATGATATTCGGCATTTTCTGACAGGTCTCCGAGGCGTTTGGCGTATTCGAGCTGTTCAGCGACCTCCTTGCGACGTTCTGTCTTGAGCTGATCGAGCTCTTTTTTGAGCTCATCAAATTTCTCCGTGGTCAAATATTGGACTTCGGTGGACATAGCATTGAAAAGTTGCTCCGGGTGAACGGATGATGGTTATGCCTTGCAGTATAGCAGGAAAAACGCGTCCACGGAAGGGGTAGAGTCTCAGAAATATTCCGGCGTATTGGCATGCATCCAATCCAGTTGTCTCCTCATGGTGGCAGCCGCGCCGATGAGATTGTGCACGGAACCCTTTTCGAGCATGACTACGAAAGCATACCGTGGAGCCTGATAGGGCCAGAAGCCAGTGACCCATGAATTGACGCGCTCCTTGGTGACGCCAAGCTCAGCCGTTCCGGTCTTGGTAGCGACATCCACATAGCCGACATTGAGGGCGACGCCTGTGCCTTGAGTCGCGCCGAGACGCATACCCTCTCTCACGACATTGAAATCAGCGGCCGATATATCTGAGATGACCCTCTCGATATGAGGAGCCTCATCCTTGATGATGGTCGGTACTAGGAGCGTACCGCTATTGGCGATGGCCGCTATGGCACGCACGATCTGGACAGGCGTCGTCTGGAAGCCATACTGTCCTATAGCCGTGTGATAGGTATTGCCGAGATACCAATCCTCATCGAATGTCGCCTTTTTCCATTCGGGAGTAGGGACAGTGCCCGCCTTGCCTTGCGCGAACGATTCAGACATGAGCTCTCCGAGGCCAAATGCTTTGAGATATTCATCGATCCTGACGATGCCGAGGCCGGCCTGGTCCTTGTATCCTCCGCCGATAGTATAGAAATAGGCATCCGAGGAAACAGCCAATGCCTTGCGCATATCGATAGTGCCGTGATTCTTCCAATCTCTGAAGATCGTGCTCTTGGTCGGATCATATGGATTGGGTATGGATATAGATCCCGTCGTGACGATATTGGTGGAAGCGTCGATGATGTCCTCGGTGAGAGCCGCGAGCGCGACGAACGGTTTGACGATCGACCCGGGAACATAGAGCCCATCTACAGCGCGATTGAGGAACGGGAGATCCGGATCATTGAGCGTCTGTTCGACCAGATCGGCATCCGCACGATCAGACATGACTTGCGAGCTGTATTCCGGATAGCTGGTGAGCGCGATGAGCTCGCCAGTGGACACGTCCATGATGGCGCCCGCCCCTCCCGCAAATCCGACTTCCTGAGCGACTGATCGAATGAATCCATAGAGTGCTGACTGGACGCGCGAATCTATAGATAGGGTAAGGGATGATCCCCGGACCGGAGGCCTCACCACCCCCTCAGAGACTACTGATCCACGGGCATCTATCTCCACGAGACGAGAGCCGTTGGTGCCCTTGAGATCAGTATCATAGTAGCCTTCCACCCCGGCGACTCCCTGGAAATCGTCACGATAATAGAATCCATTTTTGTCCTTGGATGGATACTGCACATAACCGAGCACGTGCGAAAGGCCGCTCGAGGTGGCATATTCTCGACGGATACCTGAGGCATCATCAGTATCAGTAGGCGCATTCCAGGCAAGCAAGGAACCCATGCGATCCATGATGACGCCTCGCCCCGCAAAGACAGGTACGGGGCGTAGCATGTTGCGCTCGCTCCGCTCCTGGTATTCCTCGCCTTGTACGACTTGCAGATTCCATGCCTGACCGATGAAGATAGCCATGAACATGACGAAGACTGCTCCGACGCCGTACAGCGCAAATGTCGTTATCGGACGTTCCATGCGCCCCTCGAACTGTGTCGTATCGAACCTGGGTATGTTGCTCGAATCGATAAGCACTTCGTCGGGAGCGATCTCCCTGCTTCGACGGATCCGGCGGGGGCTTTTTCGGGTCATCTGAGATATCATGCACTCCATACTAGCACACTGGAGGTCATGGCCTGACTGTATGCTTGAGCACGACGATGATGCCGATCGCGATGATCGATATGATGAGTCCCGCATGAGACCAGAATAATCCTGCCTGAGGCATCCCAAAGAGGCCATCATAGAATATCCCGGCGATGATTGATTCTATCGAGAAATAGCGGAATGACCACAATCCGACGAGCATGAGAGGAGCCGCGACGAACCACCACCCGTGAATGATGCTGAGACATATGCATATGTCTAGAATTATTCGAGTAATCGCGCGTCCCATAGTCATATTCGTGAAGGTACTATCGTAATCAATCTGGTCTCATACATATTGATGGGCGGAGCGATGAGGATGGTCGAGTACGGCAGTGCAGGATCGAAGATCACAGCCGTGATGATCCCGAGCATACCCCCAAATCTCTGTGACATGACCACGTCTCCCTCAGCCACTGACACATCGCGAGACACGCTCGCTTCATACTGACCACCTCCTCTGCCTACGACTGATAGAGGAGTGTTGGATTCGACCAGTGATCCGTCGATCTCCTCACCAGGAGAAGAGAAGAGCAAGACGCGCGACGTATCGGCGTATGTTTCAGTAATAGAGCCGATCGGTATGCCGCCTGGAGCATATGCGATATCCCCTACCACCATACCCTGGGCAGATCCGATATCGATGATATAGCTATCATACGGCAAGACGGGGGGTCGGACGAGCACAGCGGCCAATATTCCCTTCGTGCCTATCTGACCTACTGATAGTGACGATGTTGTAGATACATCAGTCCTATTGAGGAGCATCTTGAGCTCTTCGTTCTCTCGTATCCATGCTCGCGTCCCTTCGGAGACGACGCGCAGTGTTTCGAGCTGCCTCCTGAGGTCCTCATTCTGAGCGAGCAATTGCTCGCGAGACTCTAGAGAACCGCTCGCTATAGAGAACTCTGCCCGCCAAAAAGGATGGGCGATGGACATGAAGAGCGATGGGAACCAGTGTGGGAATACGATGGGGACTGTCGCGCAGGCGATGACCACGATCGCGCCTAGAGCGATAGCGATAGTGGAAAGCGCGCCTCGGGGGCGCTTATGTGGTCGCAGATATATCATCTTCGCTTTGGAGGAGGACTGGCCTGTAGGCATCGAGATCCTCGAGGATGATGCCTGCGCCGCGAGCGATCGCGGTGAGCGGGTCATCAGCGATAGCGACGGGTATCTTGAGCATGCCTTGGAGGAGCGTATCGAAGCCTTTGATCAGAGCCCCTCCGCCGACTATATGCACACCACGCCTCATCACATCAGAAAGGATCTCAGGTGGAGTCGTCTCAAGGACTTCCTTGGCCGAACCGACCAAGGTCTCGATGGATTGGCCGATGGCCTCCCTGATATCCGCATCCGTGATGACCACCTCTCGAGGAAGGCCTGTGATGAGGTCTCTTCCCCTGATGGTCGTCTCGAGCGGTTCGTCGGACACGACGGCCCCGACCTCTTTCTTGACCTGTTCAGCGGTCGTCTCGCCGATGAGTATCTTGAACTCGTTCCTGATGTAGGAGATGATGTCGGCATTGAGACGGTCCCCGGCGATCTTGAGGCTCGCGGAACGCACGATGCCGCCGAGCGATATCACGGCGATGTCAGTGGTCCCTCCGCCGATATCTATGATCATACTGCCGACGGGATCATTGATCGGGAGACGGATGCCGATAGCTCCAGCCATCGGCTGTTCCACTATGAAGACCTCGCGCGCACCAGCGTTCTTGGTGGCGTCGCGCACGGCCCGCACCTCGACGTTGGTGACCCCTGACGGCACGCCGACCACCACGCGAGGCCCCAAGAGCTTCTTGGGCATATACTCACCCGCGCGCTTCATGAGATATGAGAGCATCTCCTCCGTCACCTCGAAATCCGATATGACGCCGTCAACGAGTGGCCTCACCGCTACGATGTGCTGAGGAGTGCGGCCGAGCATCTCCTTGGCCGTCTGCCCGACGGCCACCACTTGACCCGTCTTCTGATTGACAGCCACGACAGAGGGCTCATTGACCACGATGCCCTTGCCACGGACGTAGACCAGCGTATTGGCCGTACCGAGATCTATGCCGATGTCGTTGGAGAATCGAGCGAATAGCTTGTCTTTATGCTCTTTGAACATGGCACTACCTTATCATATCTATGGATAAAATGAAGCACAGAAAAGCCCCTGAGGCATTTCCAGGGGCTTTGTGAAGGCCTCTGTAAATCCTAGCTAAAAATCACAAACCGATACCGTCGAGCTATATCCGTTGTTGAGATAGCGAGAGACAGCGAAGGAGCTTGCTGAAGTCTCGGTTATGCTCGATACCACGCCGAAGGGCTGGGAAGATGCCGGGGTGATGTCATCATACAGGATGACGCCGTTTATCGCCGAGACAGAGACTGCCGATGAATCACCATTGGTCCCACTGGTCGCCTCGGCGGAATTGATCCATTTGTTCGACGAGATCTGGCTGACCATGTACGGACCGTGATTGATGAGGAGCGTCCCGTCGTTCTTGACATCGATCATCCTGACCGTGCATCCCTCCACATCGGCGCAAATATTCTTGCCGTTCTTGATCAAGCTCAACGCTTGGACATTGACTGTCGATCCGGTGTTGACGGTATTGCAGAAGCTCGAGCTGTCAGTACCCGGCGCGGGTTTCCAGGTAGCTGTCCCATCTATACTGGATGTGAGCACTTTACCGTCGCCTTGGGCACCATCTACAAGCTTGAGTTTACCAAAGACTGTCAGGCCTATCTCAGCTATCGGATTGGTCGTGTCAATATTGATGCGCAGTGGACCTTCTTTATCTTGACTTGTCGCACTCACATTGAGCGGAGCGCTGGGATTGCAAGACGGAGGAGTACAGCCGGATCCAGGAGCCGACCAATCAGCGAGAACAGATAAGGCGGACGCCCCGAGGACAAATCCGATGACGAGAAGCGATGATGAGATGATTTTATTCTTCATGACACGATGATTATACGGCTAATATTGATTGATAGATATCAGAAAATCTCTAGCGAGGACATCTTTGCCTCTAGCTGCTCTGGTGTGAGCTCGACCATGGTGACTGATTGCTGTACGGCCTGCGTGCGAATCTCTGTTTCCGCGGACGTGAGCTCGATCATCTGGATTGGTTTGACCAACTCCTCTTTCTTCCAAGCCAACGGATCCTCCACAGGAGCGGCGATCTCGGGCTCGCTCTGAGGCCAGTAGCTCGCGACCGCCCATATGATAGCGATCACGGCTATGATCGACGCGATGATCTCTACGGTCACTGCCACATGACGCCTATGCTTGGCAGGATCAGGGACTATATAGTCGAGAGACATACCAGTTCATTATACACCCCTCTCGACCAGCGAAACATGGACTCATGTGGATAAATTGAGAACTACCCCACCACGACATGGTATCCTCTCCGCGACCTGCGGAACTCGCTCGTGAAATACCGCGCCTCTGGGGCGCGGTATTTCTACTCGCTCAGACAGTCCTCGGTCGCTCCGAGGAATCATGCCGTGGGAGAAAACGTATCTATGACATCCTCGAGCTTCTTCATCTCGACCTTCCCTGTGGCGCGGTCTTTGACTTCGACCGAATCTTCGGCCAGCGTCTTGGCGCTCACGACATATCTCCTGGGAATACCGATGAGGTCCGCGTCGGAGAGCTTCTCTCCCGCACCCGCATCACGATCGTCATAGAGGACCTCGACACCCGCGCGGATCAGCCGTTCATAGAGGGTGTCTGCGGCCTTGGAGACCTCGCCCTCCTTGTCATTGATGGCCACGAGATGGACCGCGAATGGCGCGACCGATTCGGGCCATACCAATCCCCTGTCATCAGAATGCAATTCCGCGATCGTTCCCATCACGCGACTCGGCCCGATGCCGTAACTGCCCATGACGACCTGATTGAGTTCGCCATCCTCACCCTTGTATGCCAGTCCGAGCGCCTCTGAAAATCGCGTGCCGAGGCTAAAGATATTGCCCACTTCGATGGCTTTCTTCTCGACGAGGTCCGATCTTGAGACACCGAGGTCGCCGAGAACCTCGTCATTTAGCACCTCCTTGTTTATCGCGATGCGTTTGCCCTCATGGACATAGATCGTGTCTTCGCCAGCCTCGCAGAGGGTCTGGAATTCATGGGAATATTTCGAAAATGAGCCCCCACTGGCGAAGGTGACGTACGTCTTGTCGCCGAGGCCGACATGGTCAAATATCCGAACATACGCATCCTTGGCTTTGTCATAGAAGTCCTGATGCGCGTGCTCGTCCACGTTGAATGAATAGAGATCCTTCATCAGGAACTCTCGTCCGCGCAGGATGCCGGACTTGGCGCGCTCTTCGTTGCGGAACTTGGTCTGGAACTGATACACCGCCCGAGGCAGATCCCTGAATGAGCGGATGTGGTCCTTCATGAGCGCCGTGAGCGGCTCCTCATGGGTGAATCCGAGACCGGCCTGCGTGCCGTTCTTGAGCGTAGTCTTGAACCAGTTGTCTACTGCCTGGTCATCCCAGCGACCAGTCGCCTCCCACAGCTTCTTGTCCTGTAACGCGGAAAGATGCGCCTCCTGTCCGCCGATAGCGTCCATCTCCTGGCGGATGATGCCGACGATCTTGTCGAGCGTGCGCAGGCCCAGCGGCAGGAATGAATAGACGCCGGCCATCTCCTTGTGGATGAATCCGGCACGGATGAGAAGCTGAGCGTTCTTGGCGACCTCGTCCTTGGGCGCTTCGCGGCGGGTCTTGGTGAAGAGATGCGATTGTCTCATAGATACTCGATAAGTTAATGGCTTAATTCTACTAGATATAGGACCTCTCTACGATATTGACTTTAATAACTATATATGATATAATACAGTCCATCGATGCCACCTACCCACACCCCCGAATCCGAACACCTGAGTTAAGTTAATAATCTCTCCTT